>JAHZFN010000289.1:9157-14642 GCA_019421315.1 Peptococcaceae bacterium
TACCCTATTCCTATTTTTTCCCGAAAAAGGAGCATTTATCAAAAAGATAAATGCTCCCTTTTCTTTAATATGATAAACAATTAATCATTCACAAAAAATATTGTTTAAATATTTACAGCCTTCTCAGGCAAATTTTTTGACGGACAAAGCGCGCATAGCGTTCAAAATTGCGATAACCGCAACGCCAACGTCGGCAAAAACAGCCAGCCACATGGAGGCGATACCCAAAGCCGCCAAAACCAAAACTATGAATTTAACAGCCAGCGCAAAAACAATGTTCTGCCGCACAATGGCAAGAGTATGCTTGGAAATTTTGATGGCAGCAAGAATTTTGGAAGGCTCATCGTTCATCAAAACAACGTCTGCCGCTTCGATGGCGGCATCACTGCCCAAACCGCCCATGGCAATGCCGATATCGGCTCTTGCCAAAACAGGTGCGTCGTTAATGCCGTCGCCGACAAACGCCAGCTTGCTGTCACCTTTTTCCTGCTGCAAAAGCTCCTCAACCTTTTTCACCTTGTCGCCCGGCAAAAGCTGAGCATGATAACCATCCAAGCCAAGCTGACCGCTGACAGCCTCGGCGACCTCTTTGTTATCTCCCGTCAGCATAATCAGCCGTTTAATACCTGCTTTGTGCAGTCCGTCCACAGCCGCTTTGGCATCGTCTTTCAATTTGTCGGAAATCACAATCTGACCGTAAAATTCGCCGTCCACAGCCACAAAAACCGTGGTGCCGACTTTTTCATGAACAGTGTACGCAATATTCTTTTCTTTCATCAGGCGTTCGTTGCCGACCAAAACGGTCTTGCCGTCGATCACGGCAGAAATACCGTAACCTGCCAGCTCTTTAACGTCATCCACTCTGCTTTTATCCAGAGGAATTTTGTAGTCTGCCAAAGCGTTGCGCAGTGAAACCGCAATGGGGTGGCTTGACAGGCTTTCGGCATGGGCGGCATAATCAACAACTGTTTTACCGTCGCCTTTGGCGCAGAAAATATCGTTAACTTCAAAAACACCTTTGGTCAAAGTACCTGTTTTGTCAAAAACTATGGTGTCGGTTTTGGATAAATTTTCCAAATAGTTACTGCCTTTAACCAAAACACCCGCTTTGGAAGCGCCGCCGATACCGCCGAAAAATCCCAAAGGTACCGAAATAACCAAAGCGCAGGGGCAGGAAACAACCAAGAATACCAACGCTCTGTACAGCCAATCGGTAAAAGCCTGACCGGGTACGAAAAGCGGAGGAATAACCGCCAGCAAAACAGCGCAGATTACAACAACGGGAGTATAGTATCTGGCAAATCTGGTAATGAAGTTTTCTGGTTTGGATTTTTTGCTTGTGGCGTTTTCCACCATATCCAAAATCTGCATAACAGTGGATTCACCGAAATTTTTGGTAACCTGCAATTCCAAAACGCCGTTTAAATTGATACAGCCGCTCAACACTTCGCTGCCCTCTTTAACATCTCTGGGTACGGATTCACCCGTCAAAGCTGAGGTGTCAACCATAGAACTGCCTTTGACAACAACGCCGTCCAGCGGGATTTTTTCGCCCACTTTAACCTGAATGTAATCGCCGATTTTAACTTCTTCGGGCGAAACCCTGCAGTATTCGCCGCCTATTTCCAAATTGGCGTAATCGGGACGAATATCCATCAAAGAAGAAATGGACTTGCGGCTTTTGCCAACCGCATAGCTTTGGAAAAGCTCGCCCACCTGATAGAAAAGCATAACGGCTACGCCTTCCTTGTAATCACTGATACCAAAAGCGCCGATGGTTGCCAGAGACATCAAAAAGTTTTCGTCGAAAACCCGACCCTTGCTGATATTTTTGCAGGCTGTCAAAATAACCTCGCCGCCCGCCGCCAAAAGAGCCGCCGCAAACAAAACAAGCGTCAAAGCGTTGTTGTCCTGAAAACGCTGCCAAAGAATAGCGACGATATAAATGACAGCCGCAACAACAAGCTTGATTACGGCATTGCGAAAAGAATTGTCCTCTTTCAGTTCTTCTGTTTTCGGCGCCGCCGCAGTTTCTTCCCGCATAACGCTGACTTTAACATCAGGCTCCAAGGAAGCCACCAAATCGGTAATTTTAGCAATAATACCGTTGGTGTCGGCGTCATCGGCAAATTCAATTTTCATCTGTTGTTTCAGCAAATTCAATTCGGCAGATTTAACGCCTGCCATCTTTTGGGTACTTCTTTCAATTATACCGCCGCAGTTGGGGCAGTCCAAGCCTTTTAATATAAGTTCTGTATAAGCCATAAATATTAATCCTCCTAAAAAGATTATTTTACAGCATTATTTCTCCTCCGCAACATGGGTTCGGCATTGATTAAACAGTAATTGAATATGTTCGTCATCCAAAGAATAGTAAGCCGCCTTGCCTTCGCGGCGATATTTAACCAATCTCGCCTGCCGCAAAGCCTTTAAATGATGGGAAACCGCAGGCTGAGTTAAATTCAAAACAGCCGTCAAATCGCAAACGCACATTTCGTGAATTAAAAGAGCGTTGATGATTTTCAAGCGGGTCGGATCACTCATAGCCTTGAACAAATCCGCCATTTCCAAAAGCGCCTCGTCGGCAGTCAGCTTTGAATTAACCTCCTGCACAACATCGCCGTGAATGGCGGTGCTTTGGCAAACCGCAGTGTCATATTCTTCATATACTGTCATATCCATACCTCCATGCCGGGAATCAGATAAGCCGTATAAACATATAAACATCTGTTTATATGTTTATACTACCACTCACTTTATCCATTGTCAATATATAAATCTGCATTTTTCAAAAAAAATCTTATAAATTTTGTAGGAACTAAACAAATAAATTTCTAATCAAATATTTTTTTGTCTTTCGCCGCCTGTGTTCCCACCAAAAGCCAAATAACCGCCACCGCAATCAAAAAGATAATGGGAATATTCCAAGTATCGGTTATATCGTAGATATAGCCCATAATGGTTGTGGCGGGAGCCGCCAAAAGATAGCCGATGGACTGTGACATACCGGAAAGAGAAGACGCCTGGGCGGAATCTGCCGCCCGTAAAGCCATAAAGGACATTGCAAAGCTGATGGCGGCGCCGCTGCCGATCCCGCAAAGAGTGATGGCAACAGCCAGAGCAACAGGGCTTTCTGCAAACAAGAAGGCAATCATGCCGACAACATAAATCAAAGCGACAATCAAGGTAACAAGCCGCTGATCCTTATATTTGTCGCAGAAAATCGGAGCAATAAAGGAAGCAGGCATACAAATCACCTGATACAAAAGGGCATAGTAACCCGCCGTCTCCAAAGTGTAGCCTTTAAAAACCACAATGGTGGGCAGCCAAGCCACAAAAGCATAAAAAAGAATTGACTGCAAACCCATAAACAGGGCCACAAACCAAGCCAAAGGTCTTTTGAACACATTTTGCTTTTTTACCTGCCTGCTTTGGGAGACGTTCGCCTTGCCCCACTTGCTTTGGTCGCCGCACTGGGGCAGCCAAAAGGCAATTACCAAAACAGCAAACAAAACCCAAACGGCAAGCGAATTTTGCCAGCCGAAGCTTTCGGCAAGAGGTGCGCTGTATCCGGCGGCAAGGCTGGAAGAAACACCCATGCAAGCTGTATAAAGCCCCGTTATCATACCGATTTTTGCGGGAAATTTTAATTTAATAACCGACGGCACCAAAACGTTGGCAACGGCAATGCCGAAGCCGATTACAGCCGTACCAAAAAACAAACCGAATACACCGCAGTAAGAACGGATAATAATCCCCAACAGCAGCAAAAGCATACCGACAACCAACATTCTCGCCATGCCCAGCTTTTTGCCCAAACCGCTGACAAAAGGTGAAAACAAAGCAAAAACCAACAAAGGAATTGTCGTAATAAACCCCGCCAGGCTGTTGGCAATGCCCAAATCCTCTTTAATAAAATCAATAACAGAACCGACACCCGTAATGGGAGCCCTGGAAATCAAAGCAATACAAACGATACCTATCAGTATTAAAATGCAATTTCTCTTTTCCTTAGTCATAACCATACCTCTGAATACCCTTGCGAAAATTTGATTTTCGCTTCAAAACTCTCTCTTTTGTAAAATTCAAGTTGAAATTTTTATATTAAAAATATCTAAAAAAACATCTAAACTTTATTTAAGCCTTCTTTATTTGAATTTAAACTTTTTTAAACTTTTTTGCCGACCGTCAACTGCCAAAGCAAATTTTGGGTAGATTTCCGTTACTAATGTTGCCGAAAGTTCTAAAAGAACTTTCGGCAACTTTTTGCTATTCTTCTGATTTCAACTAAATTTTTTTCTATATTCAATAAACCTGTCATACACTGAAATCATTAATACAAGCCGTAAATAATTTTGGCAATTTCAGCCCTGGTTATGTTGGCGGTGGGGTTAATACTGCCGTCCTCATAACCGTTGACAATGCCCATGGTAACAAGCTTGTTAATATGCGGCAAGGACCATGCGGGAATTGCTGCCGAATCTGTAAATTTCTGACTTGCGATATAATAACCCTCCGGCAAAGCCTTACTGATAACAGTCATAACCTCCTGCCTGGTAACAGCGTTGTTTGGGTAGAAATACAGCTTGCCGTCCTGCTCACTGCCTGTCATAACACCGGCCTCATACAAAGCGGCAACAGCAGACTGCGCCCAAGCCTTAACATCCTTTTTATCGGCGTAAGACAGCGAATTGCTGCTTTCCAGACCGAGATAACGCGCCATAATCACGGCAAATTCTGCCCTTGTCAAATTTCGTTCGGGGTTAAATACGGTTTTACCGCCCATTGTTTCACCTTTAACAATGCCCTCTGCCGCCACAAAACCAACATAAGGCGCTGACCAATGTGTCATTTTCATATCTGCGAAAGCCAAACTGCCGCTGCCCGCTTTAATATCAACGGATTTGCGGCTGATATTGCCGAAAACATCCGCCGCCTCAACGGTAATTCTATGCAACCCCGCCGTCAGTTTCGGCGTATCAAAGGAAATATTACCGTTCAGCTCATTAATGGTGAAGCTGACCTCTTTGCCGTCAACATAAGCGTGAATGTTCTTTTCGGGGACTGTGTAGCTACCGTTCGTATCGCTGACATTACCGGTAACGGTAGCCGCTTTGCCCGCATCGACGGCTGCGCTCACTTTGTCAAATTTAACTGTGGGATAAATGGTGTCGGCATCATATTTGCCGCTCAAAACAATCTGATCCAAATAAACACTGCGTTTTGCCGAGCCGCTGTTTTGCAAAACAAAGCCTGTAAATTCAACGGCTCCTGCGGGAACTGCGGCAGAGCACATAACAAAATCGCTGCCGCCGCTGCCCGCCATGGCGGCGGTCAGGCTGTTGCCTGCCGAATCTCTAAATACGGCGTCAACCTGAATATCATTGCCGCCTTTGAACCAGCCGTAAATTCTGACTGCGTTACCGACACTGCCGTTACTGCCTGTGTAATTCAAGGTCGCCTGCCCCAAAGCGCCGCATTCAAC
>JAHZFN010000290.1 GCA_019421315.1 Peptococcaceae bacterium
GGCGTATATGCTTTGTATCGGGCGGGCATTTTGACAGGCAACGACGCCAAGGGTACTTTCACTCCCAACAGCAACATTGCCAGAAGTGAGGCTGCAGCCATAACCACCAGAATGGCCAATCCCTCCTTGCGCCGTTCCGTTACACTGACCGCAGGCAGCACAAGCGGCGGTATGACGGCGGAACAGATTTCCGCACAGTGTTCTTCCTCCGTTTTTTATCTGGAGGTATACGACCAAAGCGGCAGAGCGACAGCGTCGGGCAGCGGTTTTTTCATCAGCTCGAACGGTGTTGCCGTTACCAATTATCATGTGATTGAGGGCGCAAGTTCTGCCAAAATTTCCACAACCGACGGCAAGGTTTACAATGTCAGCGGCGTTTATGATTACGATAAGGGCAGAGATATTGCTCTTTTGAAAATCGACGGTTCAGGCTTCAGTTACTTAACGGCTGACGAAAGCAATGTTGTAAACGGCATGACAATTTTTGCCATCGGCAGTCCCAAAGGCTTGGATAACACAATTTCTCAGGGTTTGGTTTCCAACGCCAACCGTGTAATCAGCGGCTACGGCTTTATTCAGATTTCCGCTCCCATTTCTCACGGCAGCAGCGGCGGCGCATTGCTGAATACCTCAGGTAAGGTTATCGGCATTACCTCCGCAGGCGTCGACGAGGCGCAAAATTTGAATTTTGCCATTCCCATCAGCGCTGTCAACAATCTGAGCAGAAATTCCGTTACGCCTTTGAATAAAATTACAGGCGGATCTTCTCCTTCCGCAACCAAACCGATTGTCGCCAAATCCGAAGTTACGGTGAACGCAGGCAGCACGGTTGAGGTTACTGTTACCGCAACGAACCCCAATTCCGACAGTATTACCTATGATTTTGTCGGTATAGGCGAAAACTATGTCGATTGCGAATGGGGTGAATGTAACGGTGACAACATCACGCTGTATATAAAAGGTTTGGCGCAGGGTACCGCCAAAATCAAAATTTACGAATGTGATGAATATGACAACAAAATCGGTGAAGATGCCTTTATCACCGTAAATATCAAAGCCGCTTCCTACGGCAATTCCCATGCTTATTATGCAGGATATTACCCTGCTGTTGATTTGGGCAGGCTGATTGGTGTTTCGGCAGATGATGTTATTACCAAAGACGGCATGAAGATGTATTCCTATTCGATGACAGATATTGACAGGGTAGGCGCAAGCGACACTGTTGTGAAAGATTATGCGGCAGCATTGGAAAAAGAGGGCTTTAAATACAGTCATACGTTTGATGACAGCGACGGTTTGCCTGTTGTTGTTTTTAAAAACACTCAATACAGTGTTACCGTTTATCTGGGTATGGAACAAGCCGTTTATGATGTATATTTGCTGGTTGTAGTTGACAACCAAATCTGATAGGTTGTATTTATAAATGTTGAGTAATTAGTTTAGGTGAATAAAACAACACCCCCGAAAGCGATAACGGCTTTCGGGGGTGTTTTTGTTGTTTGAAAGAAATTGAAAATGTGATTTTAGTAATGCTGTATTTAATATTTTATTTATCAATCATTCTGTTATTTATGCTATTATTTATTCAATTATTTATTCCATGGTGTTGATTTGACCCATGAAAAGAATGTTGCCGGAAACATCGTCGCGGATGATGAAAGTGAACGGATGGTCGGCTTTCATGATAACGGGTTTCGGGGGCGGTGCTGAGCTGGCACCGGCTCCGATACCTGTTACAGCGGCGGCTTCTGTGCCTTTTTCGTCAACGGTAATATAGGTTTTGTGCAGAATATGGGTTATGGCTTTGCCTTGGCTGCTTTGCATCATGGCGCCGAAGTCGGCATCGTTAAAGGAAAATGCTTTTGTAATACCTATTTTTGCAAAGACGGGAACCATATCTTCAGAATATTCCACTTTGAATTTCGGCAGGCTGAGTTGAACATATTCTCTGTCGAATTTTATGCTGTTCAAAACCTGTTCGGGATTTTGAATGTTTTTGTCTGCCAACAGAATGTACATGCTCACCTGTACATCTTTGTCTATGTTATTGGTTTC
>JAHZFN010000030.1 GCA_019421315.1 Peptococcaceae bacterium
GTTATTATCACCCATAAGCTGAATGAGGTTATGGAAATCAGCGACCGTATTACGGTTTTGAGAAAAGGAAAATCCATTGAAACTGTAACGACCAAAGACGTCGAGGTTTCAAATCTTATAGAAATGATGGTTGGCAAAAAGGTTGAGCTTGCCATCACCAAAGAAAACATTCCCAACAAAACAAAGCTGTTGCAGGTGGATAATCTGCGTATTCTTGATTCCGACCGCAAAAAAGTGCTAAACCGTATATCATTCGATTTGTACGGCGGCGAAATTTTGGGTGTTGCCGGTGTTGCCGGTTCGGGGCAAAAAGAGCTTTGTGAAAGTATTGCCGGGCTTATTCCCATTGATAAAGGCAGAATTTTCTTTGAAGGGGAAAATATTGTCGGCAAGACCCCCCGCGATATTATCACGCTGGGTATTCGCATGGGCTTTATCCCCGAAGACCGCCTGGGCATGGGCTTGGTTGGCAGCATGAATATTGTTGACAACGTTATGCTTAAGGATTATCAAGGTCAAAAGGGCATTTTGCTGAAACGAAATCAATCAACGGAAAAAGCAAAACGCATTGTAGACAGACTTCAGGTTTCCACACCGGGACTGAATACGCCTGTCAAAAAGCTTTCCGGCGGCAATATCCAGAAAGTCCTTTTGGGCAGAGAAATTGACTCTGACCCGAAGGTTTTGATTACCGCATATCCTGTCCGCGGTTTGGATATCGGCGCATCGTATGTTATTTACGACCTTTTGAATGAGCAGAAACATAACGGCGTAGGCGTATTGTTCATCGGCGAGGACTTGGACGTTTTGATGGAGCTTTGCGACCGTGTTTTGGTTCTTTGCGGCGGCGAAATTACAGGCATTGTTGATCCAAGCAAGGTAACCAAGGAGGACATCGGGCTTTTGATGACAGGGCATAAACAAGACGATGAATCCAACATGGAATATGATAAGGAGGATAAGGCCCAATGAGTTTTATAAAAGTTACAAAAAGAGCCGATCTTCCCAAAAGACTTGATATTATCATTCGTATTTTAGCCATTTTGGGTGCCATTGTGGCAGCAGGCATTGTTATTTTGTGCCTTGGCTTAAATCCTTTTACTATTTTCGGCAACATGATTTTCGGTGCTTTGGGTACAGGCTTGCGTATCAGTCAAACTATTACCAAAGCTATTCCGCTGATTATTACATCTTTGGGGATTTTAATTGCCTTCAAGATGAAGTTTTGGAACATCGGGGGCGAAGGTCAGATTATGATGGGTGCCTTGGCGGCCTCTTTTGTGGCGCTGAACTGTCCCTTTTTGCCGAAGTCTGTTTTGCTTCTTTTGATGGCGGTGGCGGCTATGGTTGCCGGCGGTATTTGGGCGTTCATTCCTGCCATCTTCAAAGCCAAAATGGGTACAAACGAAACAATTTTCACATTAATGCTTAACTATGTGGCAATTAAATTTGTTACATATCTGCAATACGGACCATGGCGTGATCCATCATCCCAGGGTTTCCCCAAAATTGCAACTTTTGAAAGCAATGCAATTTTGCCAAGCGTTTTCGGTGTGAACATCGGTTGGATAATTGCTTTGGTATTCATCAACCATACAAAAAAAGGTTACGAAATTACTGTTGTCGGCGAAAGCTTGCCGACTGCCAAATATGCAGGTATGAACATTACCTCTATCATTGTTACGGCGATGTTTTTGTCGGGTGGCTTGTGCGGTTTGACAGGTATGATTCAGGCTTCCGCCATTGAAAAAACCTTAACTTGCACACTTTCTAACAATTACGGTTTTACTGCTATTATTACAGCATGGCTCGGCAGACTTCATTCCGTCGGTATTCTGATT
>JAHZFN010000291.1:0-8870 GCA_019421315.1 Peptococcaceae bacterium
TTATCGTTGACCAAGATAAACGCCGCGCCGAAATTTGGCGTCAGGTGCAGGATGTTGCGGAAAAAGCCGGTGGTATGGTCAAAGATGACAAAGAGTTGCTGGAAGAAGTTGTCTACATTTTGGAATATCCGACCGCTCTTTTGGGCGATTTCGATAAAAAATATCTCTCCATGCCTGTGGAATTGGTGGTAACTCCGATGCGTGAACATCAGCGTTACTTCCCGGTTTATGCCAAAGACGGTTCCTTGATGAACCACTTTATCGCAGTCAGAAACGGCAACGCCGAACATCTGGACATCGTTAAAGCAGGCAACGAAAAGGTTTTGGTTGCCCGTTTGGCAGACGCCGTTTTCTTCTGGGAAGAGGACTGCAAAAAACCTCTGGAAGAAAATCTGCCCCGTTTGCAGTCCATCGTTTTCCATGAAAAACTGGGAACCTTGGCGGCAAAAGTGGAAAGAGTATGCGCTTTGGCAGACTTTATCGGCAAAAAGCTGGGTTACAACGAAGAAGATTTGGCAAACACTGCCCGTGCAGGCAAGCTGATGAAATGCGACCTGGTAAGCTCCGCTGTTTTCGAATTCACCGAATTGCAGGGTATCATGGGTAAATACTATGCCGAAGTTCACAACGAACCGGCAGATGTGGCAGCCGCCATCAAAGAACACTATATGCCTCGTTTCGCAGGCGACGAACTGGCACAAACCAAACCCGGCGTTGCTCTTGCCATTGCCGACCGCCTGGATTCCATGGTAGGTTTCTTTGGGCAGAAAATGCTGCCCACCGGCTCCCAAGACCCCTATGCTCTGCGCCGTCAGGCAAACGGTATCTGCCAGACCATCATTCGCCATGAATTGAACCTTTCTCTGGCAGAACTGATTGAAGAAGCCTACAAGCTTTATGCCAACGTTAAAATGGTTTGCAATGCGGAAGAAACTAAAGAATCCCTGCTCAACTTCTTTAAATCCCTCTTGGATATCGTTTTGGATGGCGAAGGCGTTTTTTACGATGTTGTCAATGCAGTATTGTGTCGTCCGGTTAACAACCTGAAAGAAATTTTTGAAAAAGCTCAGGCAATCAAAGATTTCAAAAATACCGATAAATATCAAGATTTGATGGCAGGCTACAACCGTGCCAACAATATGCTGGCAAAAGTTAGAGAATTTGCCGCCGTTGATAAGGCTCTCTTGGCAGACGATGCCGAAGTTTCCCTTTTTGCAGGCTTGCAGGCAGCAAAAGCCGAAGCCGAAAAAGCTATGGCAAGCCATGATTATCAGGCAGCCTTGGCAGCAGAAGCTGCTCTGCGTCCGTTAATCGATAATTTCTTTGACAACGTTATGATTATGGACAAAGACGAAAAGGTTAAAAACAACCGTTTGGCTATCTTGAAAGAAATCGTTGATCTCGGCAACACCGTCGGCGATTTGTCCAAAATCGAAGCTTAGTTTTAAAATATTTCAGATATATTAAAATAAACCCGATATAACGTCGGGTTTATTTTTTTTGCTGTTTATTGTTTGGCAAAACAGCGGACAAATTAATGACAAGAAATTGATTTTGTAGTATAATGATTATGGGATAGAATCAATATGTGAAATATATATTGCTTTATATAGTTGTCACGGTTTACGAAAGGATGTTTTATGGCAGAACAAAAAAGGGGCGGCAAAAAGACGGCCGTCAAAACAAATAATACAAAAACGAGCGGCAGCAAAAGCAGAGATAAGCAAAAGGATGCCGGAAAAACCGAGGGTCAACAGCAAAAAATCGAAAATTCCCAAAGCCTGGGCGTTGTTTTGATGCTTTTCGGCTTAATTTTTGCTTTGTGGTTTATTGTGGCTTTTTGCAGTAATATGGCAAGCAGTCTGCTGACATTTTGGAAGAAAATTTTGCAGATAGTTTCCTTTGTCTGCAATTTCGGGACGGCGCTTATTTTGGTGTATTTCGGCTTTTCCCGTTTTGTGCAGAAGAAGATGAAGGTTTCAGGCTGGCAGCTGGTGGGCTGGCTTTGCATTTTCTTTGCCGTCGGCGGTATGCTGCACCTGGCATACTGCGAAAGCGGCTTTTCTTTCAGCGGGCTTTGGGCTTCTCTCAAGGCGGCGTGCCTGGGTTTCGGCGGCGGTCTCTGCGGTTTTTCGCCCGCTTATCTGCTGCATTTTATTCCCGGCGTCAAGGTGCAATATGTTATTTTCTGGGCGTTTGCCATCCTCGGCGTAATGCTGGGCACCAATATGCGGGTTGTGGACAAGGCGGTTTCCGTTTTTGACCGGGACCCCGATAAAAAGGCGGCAAGGGTTGCCAAACGGGATGCCAAAGCGGCGCAAAAAGCCATGAAAAAAGCGGAAAAAGCCAAACAAGCGGCAAGCGGCGCGGATACGCCGAAGCAGGCGCAAAACGGTCAGCTGAACATGGCGGAGCTTGCTTCCAATTTGGTGGAGGATGACAAGCAGCAGCCTGAACGCAGAGATGACGGCATTGTTCATGATTCCAAGGACGAAAATTTCCTGATTTCCCCCATCATCACCGATTACCGCAGCAATGCGGCAGATGACCAAAAGCTGGGTGTTTTGGATATTGAGGATATGGCAGAAAAGGATGCTGTTTATGTTGGCAGACAGTTTAAAAATCTCGACGATTTGCAGGGTTTGGACGATTACGATCCTGCGGCGGCGGATTTTGCCGAAAACGGCAAATTTGACGAAATTCCCGAGAATAATATAAATAATATAGAAGAAACTGATATAGAAGAAAATATAAAAGAAAGCTGTGATTGGGCGGCGGAGGGCATTTTGGACGATTATGACGGCGGACAAGACGGCGTTGCCGAAGCGGCTTATACGGCAGCAAAAAGCACTGTTGTTGCCCAAACGGCGGTGCCGAAACCGACCGACAGCGGAGAAAGTTCCGCCAAGACCCAGGCGGAAAATAACGCCGATAAACCGAAAACACAGGTTGTGGTGCGGAAAGTTCCGTACAAACTGCCACCTGTTTCCCTCTTGACGGGCGGACCGCAGGGCAGGGCGAGCAACAGCGAAAAATTAAAAGACGACAGCCTGAAGCTGGAAAATGTTCTTGCCAGCTTTAACGTTAAGGCAAAGGTGGTTGAGGTTGTCTGCGGTCCTGCCATCATTCGTTACGAGCTGCAGCCTGCGGCAGGTGTCAAGGTTTCCAAAATTGTCAACCTGCAGGACGACATAGCTTTGGCTTTGGCGGCAAAGGGTCTGCGCATCGAGGCGCCCGTTCCGGGCAAATCCGTGATCGGGATTGAGGTTGCCAAGCCTGAGGTTACCTCCGTTTATTTTAAAGATGTTGTCAGCTCCAAGCGTTTTAAGGAAAGTCAATCCAAGCTTTCCATCGCTTTCGGCATAGATATTAACGGCAACCCCGTAATCGGCGATTTGGCTTCTATGCCTCACCTTTTGATTGCGGGCGCCACGGGTTCGGGGAAATCTGTCTGCATGAACACCTTGATTTGCAGTCTGCTTTTCAAGGCGAAGCCCGACGAAGTGAAAATTATTATGATCGACCCCAAAAAGGTTGAGTTGGCGGGCTATAACGGCTTGCCCCATTTGGGCAGACCCGTGGTTACCGACCCCAAAAAGGCGGCTTTGGTTCTGAAAGAGGTTGTCAACGAAATGGATCGCCGCTACACGGTGTTCACAGCCTGCGGCGTGAAAAATTTCAAATCCTACAACAATATTCCCGATGTGGAAAAAATGCCGCAGATTGTGGTTTTAATTGACGAATTGGCGGATTTGATGATGGTGGCTTCCCGTGATGTGGAAACCCACATTGTCCGCCTGACCCAGCTGGCGAGGGCGGCGGGCATCCATCTGGTTATCGCCACGCAAAGACCGTCTGTTGACGTTATCACAGGCTTAATCAAGGCGAACATTCCCTCCAGAATTGCCTTTGCTGTTTCCTCCATGGTGGATTCCCGCACAATCCTTGATATGGGCGGCGCCGAAAAGCTCCTTGGCAAAGGGGATATGCTTTATCACCCCATCGGCTTGTCAAGCCCCGTTCGTGTGCAGGGCGCTTTCCTTTCGGAGGACGAAATTGAGCGTTTGGTGGAATTTTGCAGTAAGCAGGCGGCACAGGAATTTATCGAACTGCCCGAAGAATCCGACCCGGAAGAAGCAGAGGAAGAACAGCAGGGTATGTTCGAGGACGACCTTTTTGCGGATGCCTGCAAGGTGATTTTTGAAAGCGGTCAGGCATCGGCGTCGTATTTGCAGCGGCGTTTCCGCATCGGTTACAACAGGGCGGCACGCCTGATGGAGGATATGGAAGCGATGGGCATTGTCAGTCCGCCCGACGGCAAAAGACGCAAGGTTTTGATGACAGAAGCGGAATTTAACGAAAAATTCTTAAATAATAATCAATAATCTAATAATCAATAATCGGCAGTAAAATGCTTTTTTGGCAGTTTACGGAGCAAAAAGCCGCAGTGAGATCTGCGGCAAATTTCGGAGGTGCAATCCTTGAAAGCAATCGGCAGTCGGCTTAAAGCCATCCGTGAGGAAAAAGGTTATTCTCTGGCGGATGTGCAAAGAGCCACGAAAATTCGGGCGGAGTTTATCGACGCTTTGGAAAAAGGCGAGCTTGACGCTTTGCCCGGCAGGGTTTACGGCATAGGCTTTGCCAGAACCTACGGCAAATTTTTGGGCTTGGACGAAAACGAGATAGTGGCGGTTTACAAAACCTATTACAACGAAATCGAGGCCAAAAAAAACGCAAAAAAGGTGGAGGCCGTCAAGGACAACAAGGCAAAAAACTTTATCCGCAACGGCGGTATCAAGAAGATAGAAAGAACGGAAATCAATTTTGACGGTCAGCCCATTCAGACCAGAAGAACAAATTTCGGCGCCCAGTTCAGCTGGCTGGTGCTGATTTTGATTGTGGTTATTCTGGGGATAATCATGTTTAACATGGTGGCTGTGTCCCATCAGGACGAGGACAAGGTTTCTCTGGCGCAGCTGGGCAGCACGGAAACCGTCAACCAAAACATTGTGGATGCGGCAAGCATTACATATGACGAAAAAGCCAATGTGGTTTTGCGTTTGGATGTGGACGAGAACGCCGCCGAGGCGTGCTGGGTGAATGTTATCATCGACAGCAAGGATTATCTGACGACCAAAATCGACCCCGGCAAGTCCGTAACCTTTTCCGCCGACAAGCAAATTTCTGTTCAGTACAATAAGGCTCGGTCTGTCAGCGTTGTTCTGCATAATATGCGTTTGGGCGTTGTGGACGAGGTTCAGGACAACATCACCGTCATCTACAACAAGGACGGCGTTGTTTCGGAAAAACTCAATTAGTATTTAAATAATTTATTTTTCGTATTTTCGGCGGCAAACTGCGCCGAAAATGGGAGGTTTTATGACAGCAAGCAAATATAACATATATCTTGATTCTTTGGGCTGTGTGAAAAATTTGGTTGACAGCGAGCTGGCTTTGGGTTTGCTTTATCAGGCAGGCTTCGGTTTGACAGAGGAACCGGCGGATGCAGACGTAATAATCGTCAACACATGCGGTTTCATCAACGACGCAAAAGAAGAGAGCATAAACCGCATTATTCAGCTGGCGGATTTGAAAGAGGAACGCTGTAAGCTTTTGGTGGTTTGCGGCTGCCTTTCTCAAAGATACAGGGAAGAATTGCAGCGGGAAATGCCCGAAATTGACATTATGCTGGGCACCAACGACTATGACACAATCGTTGCTAAAATCAGTACTGCCTTAAAAGAAAAAACGACCTGCGCCGATTTTGATTTGGAAGCGGGGCTGCGGCAGAGGGTTCGCATAACCCCCGAACACACCGCCTATATCAAAATTGCCGAGGGCTGCGACAACAACTGCGCTTTTTGCGCAATTCCCGGTATCAGGGGCGGCTTGAAGAGCCGAACTGTTGAGGACATTGCGGCGGAGGCAAAAACGCTTTTGGCGGAGGGCGTGCGGGAGCTTATTCTCATCGCTCAGGATACCACGGCTTACGGCATGGATATTTACGGCAAGCCAAGCCTTGGCAGACTGCTTGACGCCGTTGCTCCTTTGGGGTTTCACTGGGTACGCGCCCTTTATTGCTATCCCGACCGCATAGATGACGAGCTTTTGCGGGCGATGGCAAAGCACAAAAACGTTTGTCATTACCTGGATATTCCTTTGCAGCACATCAACGGCGAGGTTTTGCGAAATATGGGAAGAACCTACGACCGCCGTTTTGTGGAGGAGCTTTTTGCCAATATCAAAAAATATCTTCCCGACTGCGTGATTCGCACCACCTTTATGGTGGGTTTCCCCGGCGAAACCGAGGAGCAGTTTGAGGATCTTTTGGATTTTGCGGCGGCGGCGGAAATCCCATGGGCGGGCGTTTTCATGTATTCCCCCGAGGAGGATACGCCTGCTGCCGTTATGCCCAACCAGGTTGATGATAAGGTGAAAGCCCGCCGCTACAACAAATTGCAGGCGGTTTTGGGATTGGCATCGAAAGAGCATAAGGCGGGCTGGATTGGTAAGACCATGGAGGTTTTGGCAGAAAGACCGTCGGAATATCTGGACGGGTATTACGAGGGCAGAAGCCGTTATCATGCGCCCGATGTGGACGGCGTTGTTTATATCGACAACAAGGACGGCAGCTTGACGGAGGACGACATAGGCAGCTTTGTCAATGTGCAGATTCACACCGCCGAAACCTATGATATTATCGGCAGTTTGGTAAAATAATTAAAATAATATAGATTAATATATATTATAAGTAAGAAGAATACTGAAAAATGCGGTATGTTACCCCAAAAAAGGAGGAAGTGCGATGATTAATTTTTGGAAAAAAATGAACCTGCCCAACAAAATCACCATGGTCAGATTTTTGTTGATTCCCGTTTTTGTGATAATCATTTCTTTGTGGCACGGCTGGGCGGGAGATTTGGCGGCTTTGCTGGTTTTCATTGTCGCCTCTTTGACGGACGCTCTGGACGGGCATTTGGCAAGGAGCCGCAATTTGGTAACGGATTTCGGCAAATTTATGGATCCTTTGGTGGACAAAATGCTGGTTACTTCGGCGTTGATTGCTTTGGTTGCCATGGACAGAGTTTTTGCCTGGATGGTGATTATTATTTTGGCAAGGGAATTTGCCATAACGGGGCTTCGAACCATTGCGGTGGAAAAAGGCATTGTTTTGGCGGCTTCGCCCCTGGGAAAAATCAAAACCACAACTCAAATGCTGGCGGTTTGCTTTTTGCTGATTTATACACTGCCCTGCCTGCCCAATCAGGTGTTTTATGTTATAGGTCAGGTTTTGATGTATTTGGCGCTGTTCTTCACCGTTTGGTCGGGTGTTGATTACATAATCAAATGCAAGGAAGTTTTTAACGACTGTTAGCTTTCGGGCAGAAAAATGGGGGCGCTTGAGATGACGGAGCAAAACGCCGGACAAAATACGGCTTTGGAATTGGTGCAGCTTTTGAAAAGCAAAAAACTGCATATTGCTTTGGCGGAATCCTGCACGGGCGGTCTGATTGCCCAAATGCTGACTGCGGTGGCAGGGGCGTCGGAGGTTTTTGAGCTGGGTGTTGTGTCCTATTCGGAACGCATTAAAAGCAAGGTTATCAATGTGCAAAAGGCAACCTTGGCAAAATACACTGTTTATTCGGCAGAAACGGCGCAGGAAATGGCGCTGGGTGTTTTGGCTTTGGCAGACGCAGACCTGGCGGTGGGCGTAACGGGGCTGGCGGGTCCCGGCGGCGGCACGGCGGAAAAGACTGTCGGTTTGGTATATATCGCTGTCGGCAACGCCGAAAATATGCAGACTAATGAATTTCATTTCAGCGGCAGCCGCAGTGAAATTCGGCAGAAAGCGGCGGCGGCGGCTCTGCGGCTGGCTTGGGAATTTGCCGAGAAGCTGCCGTAAAATTCGTTTTGCCGCAAAAAAAGCGGCGGGAAAAACTTCTGTATGCGTTATATAGCAGGTTATATTAAAGACAAAAATATCATAAATTTTTAAATATACAAAATAAAAATCATAATATTTAAGGAGAAACCATGAAAAAATATTTGCGTGTTGGCGGCGTTTTTTTGCTGGCGGTGCTTTTGGCGGCTTTTTGCGCCGCTTGCGGCAATGAAGATACAGGGCTTGATCTTGCTGATTTGCAGACCAAGCAGTATACCAACGAAAGCAACGGCGCCACCGTTACCGTGCCCATTGACTGGGAGGTTGCAAGCGAAGCTGAAAACTGCACCGTTTTTGAAAACGGCGACGGTACCATTAGCTTTGTGCTGAAGTGGGAGCTTGGCGGCATGAGTTATTTTTCCAAGCAGGAGCTGGCGGGCTTGGCGGCGGACATCGGCAAGGCGACACTGCAAGATGCCGAAGTTTATCAATCTCTGGAATTGACAAAATTTGACGCCGCAGTCAAGGCGGTTTGCACGGGAACTGCGGAAAACGGCGTGACTGCTGTCTGCGACACCGCCATAATTCAGTATTTTCACGATGTGCGCTATTACCTGACTGCTGTAACGGATGCAGGAACCTACGCCGAATATGAAAAAGTGTTCACGCAGATTGCCAACAGCTTCACCTGTGCTTTGACAGAGGATGAGGTTTACGAAAAAATGAACGAACAGACGGCGGCAATTCTGGAAGAAGAAATGCAGCAGGAGCAAAACACCGAGGAGAATTTCGAGCAAGAATAAAGTAGATATAATTTATAAGATATAATTTATATAAGAAAATTTTAGAAAAGCGGGGAAAACTGATGGAAAACCACGGCAAAAAAATGGTTGCGCCCATTATCATAACGGTTTTGATAAGTCTTTATGTATTGGCGGAAACGGCGGCTTTGCTGTATTTCAAGCCGCCTTGGTTCGTGGATTTGGTG
>JAHZFN010000291.1:8880-9377 GCA_019421315.1 Peptococcaceae bacterium
ATGATCGGCGTTTTGGTTTCCCGCATAAAAGAGATAAGGAGTGGAGAAGAAGATGATCTTAGTAAATACTGATTATATTTCCGGCAAGGAACTGGAAACCTTGGGACTGGTAAAAGGCAGTACCATTCAATGCAAAAACATAGGACGTGACATTACCCAAAGCTTTAAAAACCTGGTGGGCGGCGAAATGAAAGCCTACACCGACATGATGGAAAGCGCCAGAGCCCTGGCAACCAAAAGAATGGTGCAGGAAGCGGAGGAAATGGGCGCCGATGCGGTTATTAATATCCGCTATTCTTCCGCCACCGTTGCCCCCAATGCGGCAGAAGTTTTGGCATACGGAACCGCCGTCAAATTTATTTAGCGATTTTTAACGACTTCATCTTGTTAAACTTCGTACAAAGGTCAGAACGCCGCCTAAACTCGGTGAAAACTTTTGATGCGCTTTCTTTTTTGTTACTTGGGTGCTTGGCGTTTTTCTTTCTGAGATAAATTAT
>JAHZFN010000292.1:0-12949 GCA_019421315.1 Peptococcaceae bacterium
CGATAACAACGGCTGTGGATTGGTCAAACATTGTACCAATACCGGGGAACATCTGCTGCAGTGTAGCTAACATTTATTTGTCCCCCTTTCCGGGTCTGTTCATGGTTTTGCTGACCACAACGATGAGGCCGACAACACCAACGGCAATAACTGCCATCAATGCATAAGAGAATAATGCATAAGCGAAAATATTCAATTCAATCCCTCTTCTTTCTTTTTTCTTTTCTTTTTTATATATTTATTTTTTGTTGCAAAAAAAATATATACGAATTCTTTTCAGTTTTTATTAAAAACTTTTCTGCAAATTTTTAAAACTAAATCTTACAGAGGAATATTGCCGTGATGGATATCTCTGGCACCTTTGCCTTCCAAAGCTTCCAAACCGTCGATAATCAAGGAACGAGTATCGGAAGGTTCGATAACCATGTCAACAAAGCCGCGTTCTGCAGCAACATAAGGAGAAGCAAAGCGAGCTTCATAGTTTGCCAAAAGTTCTGCACGTTTTGCGGCAGGATCTTCGGCAGCTTTAATTTCTTTTCTGAATACAACGTTTGCAGCGCCTGCGGCACCCATTACAGCGATTTCAGCTGTCGGCCATGCCAATACCAAGTCTGCGCCCAAGTCTTTGGAGCACATAGCCAAGTAAGAACCGCCGTAAGCTTTGCGGCAAACAACTGTAATTTTGGGAACGTCGGCAACAGAGTAAGCATAAAGCATTTTTGCACCGTGGCGGATAATGCCTGCATGTTCCTGATCAGCACCGGGCAGGAAGCCGGGAACGTCAACCAAGTTGATCAAAGGAATGTTGAAGGAATCGCAGAAGGTGATGAAACGTGCAGCCTTGTCGGAGCAGTTTACATCAAGGCAGCCGCCCATGGAGTAAGGCTGGTTGGCAATGATACCAACGGATTTGCCGCCGATATGTGCAAAGCAGGTGATGATGTTGTCTGCAAAATCAGGCTGAGATTCCAGATATACACCGCCGTCTACCAATTCAACGATAACATCTTTCATATCATAAGGATAGTTGGAGTTGTCGGGAACAACTGTGTCCAATGCGGGACGTCTTTCATCTCCGGGTACATATTCAACGTCGGGAGCTTTTTCGTCAACGTTGGAAGGCAGGTAGGAAAGCAAGTCGCGAACCTGAGCCAAGCAGGATTCTTCGTCATCGCAGGCAAAGTGTGCAACACCGGATACGGATGTATGAGTGTCGGCACCGCCCAATTCTTCGGCTGTAATTTCTTCGCCTGTAACGGAGGAAATTACTGCAGGGCCTGTAATGAACATCTGAGAGGTTTTTCTAACCATGAAGATGAAGTCTGTGAGAGCAGGAGAATAAACAGCACCGCCGGCACAGGGTCCCATAATAACGGAGATTTGCGGAATCAAACCGGAAGAACGGGAGTTGCGGTAGAAAATGCCGCCGTAACCGGAAAGAGCGTCAACAGCTTCCTGAACACGAGCACCGCCGGAATCGTTCAAACCGATGCAGGGAGCGCCGTTTTTGGCTGCCATATCCATGATTGTGCAGATTTTTTTGGCGTGCATTTCGCCCAAAGAACCGCCCTGAGCGGTAAAGTCCTGAGCATAAACGTAAACCAAACGGCCGTTTACTTTACCAAAACCTGTTACAACACCGTCTGCGGGGATTTCTTTCTTTTCCATGCCGAAGTTGCTGCAGCGATGCTGAACAAAACGGTCGATTTCACGGAAAGTTCCGGGATCCATCAAAAGATCGATTCTTTCACGAGCTGTTTTTTTGCCTCTGGCATGTTGTTTTTCAATAGCTTTTTCGCCGCCACCTTTTTTAATGGCTTCAATTTTTTCCAACATCTGTTGGATTTTTTCCTGGGTACTCACAATATGACCTCCTTAAATTTATGCTGAGCAGATGATTATATAATCAAGAACCCGTAAAAAATAATAAAAAATAAAAAAATGCAATTACAAAGTTCATCAAAAGGGCACACCTAGCCCAATAATAAACTTTCACATTGTTTAGAATACCATGCACTTGTCAATATTGTCAAGTAAATTGGGCAAAAAACAAGGGTTTTTTTTGCCTTCCGCCTCAGGCATATTATATTATGTATACAATACACTTTTCGGGCGGTTCGGCGACGCCGGGAGCGCCTGCCGCCGCCGCCCGCTTCGCCGGTTTTTTATTATCCCATTTTATTATCCTGTTTATTATTTATTATCTTAAATTATCTTATTATTTTATTATCCTATTTATATAATATATTTATAAACAGCGGCTTTCCGCCGCATATTTTGAAAGCATTGTTTGCGGCGGTTCAGTGCCGCTCCGCCCAAAGCAAAATAACAGAAGCCAAAAAGCATTTATCACCATACCACATTCTTATTCCCTCGTTTTCTCTGTCAAAAAAATAATATTAAAGAACAATATTGTCGATATTGTCAAAAAAATTTTTTTGTATTTTTCGCAAACAAATATTTAAAAAATAACCTCAAAGTGATACAATACTAATATGCAATTTGGCATATTTGACAACGGATTTGGGAAAAATCGGACGGACGAGCCTTGTTTCGCCGAAACGGGGCGCAGCGGCGCTTTTTTTTTGCCAAATGCTGAGCATTATCATAAACAAAATTTACAAAACAGAAAGAGGTCTATTAAAAATGGGAGAAAAGAAAATCACCTTCGCCAATTTTGCCAAAATGAAGCGGGAGGGCAAAAAAATCGTCATGCTGACGGCATACGATTACGCCTCGGCAACCCTGGCGCAAAAAGCCGGGGTTGACATTATTTTGGTCGGCGATTCTTTGGGCAACGTGGTTCTGGGATACGACAGCACCCTGCCCGTAACCATGGAGGACATGATTCATCATACCAAGCCCGTGGTTCGGGGCGCCGACCGCACAACAGTCATCACAGACATGCCCTTCGGCAGTTTTGAAATTTCCACCGAACAGTGCGTTGCCAACGCCATCCGCATCATCAAGGAAACAAACTGCGACGGCGTGAAAATCGAAGGCGGCGCCGAAAGAGCCCATCTGATAAAAGCCATCTCCGACGCAGGGATTCCGGTCTGCGCCCACATCGGCTTGACACCCCAGTTCGTTATGCAGCTGGGCGGTTTCAAAATTCAGGGAAAAACCAAGGAAGCCGCCGAAAAGCTGATCAACGACGCCGCCGCCCTGGAAAAAGCAGGTGCCAAAATGCTGGTTATCGAATGCGTGCCTGCGGAAATTTCAGCACTCATCAGCCAAAAAATCAGCATACCCACCATCGGCATCGGCGCAGGCGCAGGCTGTGACGGTCAGGTTTTGGTTTGGTACGACTTAGTCAATATGTATGACGGCTTCAAGCCGAAATTTGTCAAGCATTTTGCCCAAGCGGGCAAATTAATTCAGCAAGCCTATGAAGAATACGCCGCCGAAGTGCGCAGCGGCGTTTACCCAGCCGAAGAGCATTGTTTTGCCGCCAAAATCGACGAAGAAGAACTAAAAAAACTCTATTAATTTTAACGACATCCAAGTCGTAAAAAAGAGAGGATAGATTTTTATGAGGATAAAAATTACGGCTGACAGCACCTGCGACCTGTCGCAAGAGCTGATTGCAAAGCATGATATAGAAATTGTACCGCTGCTGATTGTCAAAGACGGTAAAGCTTTTAAGGACGGCGCAGAAATCAAGCCGCGGGAAATTTTCGATTATTTCGAGCGGGAGAAAAAAATTTGCAGCACATCGGCAGTCAATGTCATGGGCTACAAAGAAGTTTTTGCCAAATACGCCGCCGATTACGATGCCGTTATTCATTTCAACATCAGTTCGGGGTTTTCGGGAACCTGCCAAAACGCCAAGCTGGCTGCGGCGGATTTTGACAATGTTTTTATCGTAGATACCAGAAACCTTTCCACAGGCAGCGGACTTTTGGTTTTGCACGCCGCCGAAATGGCGGAAAACGGCTCCCCCGCCGAGGAAATTCTGGCGGAAACCACCGCCATGACGGACAAAGTTGAGGCAAGCTTTGTCATCAACACCCTGGATTACCTTGCCAAAGGCGGCAGATGTTCCTCGGTTACGGCTTTGGCAACGGGGCTTTTGAAGATCAAACCCTGCATTAATGTTGTGGACGGCGGCATGACGGTCGGCAAAAAATACCGCGGCAGCTTCGAGCACTGCATAAAGCTTTACGTCAACGACCGCCTGAAAAACCGTTCCGACATCGACACCAAACGCATTTTTGTTACTCACACAAGCTGCGACCCCAAGGTGGTTGCGGAGGTTAAGGCCATTATTAAAGATTATTTTACATTCGACGAAGTTTTGGAAACCGTGGCAGGCTGCACCGTTTCCAGCCATTGCGGCCCCAACACCCTGGGCATTTTGTTCGTCCGCAAATAAGGCGCTTATACCGTTCGGGCGGAATTGGAATTATTTATTATTAATTACAATTATTAATTACAAAAAAAACAGCTCGCTTTTGGAAAAGCGGGCTGTTTTTTTGTTTGTGCGATTTATCGGGCGTCGGTTACGGCAAAGGAAAATTCGGCGCGGACGCAGAGCTTGCCGTCCACCAAGCCTTCGCCTTTGGCAAAATAAAAAGGCTCTTTAATTCTTGTTATTTGGCATTTTGTTTCAAAAAGAGCCCCCGGTATGACAGGGCGCTTGAATTTTACTTTCTCCAAACCCGTGAAAAGGGGCAGTTTACCGTCTTGAATTTTGCCATCCAGACAAACGCAGACCGACTGCGCCAAAATTTCGCAGAGGATAACGCCCGGGACAACAGGGTTCTGCGGAAAATGCCCCTGCAAAAACCACTCATCCCCTTTAATATATTTTTTGCCCAATGCCGTTTCGCCGTCGGAATTTACCTCATCCAGCAAAAGCATATTATCCCTGTGGGGCAGAATTTTTTTAATCTCTTCTATATTCATATATATCCCTTTCTTATTTAACGACTTTTAACGACTTCATCTTGTTAAACTTCGGAGAGTGGTCAGCACGCCGCCTCAACTCGATGAAAACTTCTAATGCGCTTTCGTTTGCCGACCTGTTTGCTTGGCGGGTTCTTTCTTAGATAAACTATAATTATAACACAAACCGCAAAGCACCCAAGTATCAAAAAAGAATGCGCATAAACAGACTTCGCCGAGTTAAGATAGCTATCAGACCGCATCTGCGGAGTTTAACAACTTCCACGTCATTAAAAAAGTCGTAAAAAGGCTATGCAGGCGTTGTGGCCGCCGAAGCCCAAGGAAGATGATACCGCCATTTCCAAAGGAGTGGCTTTGGCACGATTTGGGGTATAGTCAAGGTCACATTCCTCGTCTTTTTCCAGCAAACCGATTGTGGGCGGCACGATGTTTTCGTTAAGCGCCAAAAGAGCAGCGATTGCCTCAACCGCCCCGGCGGCGCCCAAAAGATGACCCGTCATGGATTTGGTGGAGCTGATATTCAGGTTGTAAGCGTTGGCGCCGAAAACATTTTTGATAGCCTTTGTTTCCGTTTTGTCATTTAACGGAGTGCTTGTGCCATGGGCGTTGAAATAGATTTTTGCCGCAGGCACCTTGTCGATGCAGGCGGCAACGCTTTGAGAGACAGCACGGGCGGAAGCCACCGCATCTTCATCGGGCGCCGTTACATGATAAGCGTCGCAGGTACTGCCGTAACCCACAATTTCCCCGTAAATTTTCGCATTGCGGCGGACGGCGTGTTCATATTCCTCCACAATCAACGCCCCTGCGCCCTCGCCCATAACAAAGCCGCTGCGCCTTTTGTCAAAGGGAATGGAAGCACGGTTTTTGTCGGCGCTTTCCGTCAGAGCCATGGCATTCATAAAAGCCGCCACCGCCATGGGCGAAATTGCCGCATCGACGCCGCCTGCAATAACAGCATCGGCAAAACCGCCCGCCACCGCCCTGTACGCCTCGCCGATTGCCGTCGTGCCTGTGGCGCAGGCGGTGGAAACGGATATGCACGGACCTTTGGCTTTATGCTTGATGGCGATGTTGCCCGCCGCCATATTGGTAATCATCTTGGGGATAAAAAGGGGAGATACCCGAAGCGGTCCCCTTGCCAAAAGATTATTATGCTCCGCAATAAAGGTATCGAAGCCGCCGACGCCGCTGCCGTAATAAACTCCCAGCCGTTCCTCCGATATATTGCCCTCAATGCCGCTGTCATCCACAGCCTGACGGGCAGAAGCCAGGGCAAACTGCACAAAGCGGTCGTTTTTGCGGATATCCGCCTTGCCCATGTACAAGGCAGGGTCGAAATCCTTGACCTCCGCCGCCAGCTTAACCCTGAAATCCGTTGTGTCAAAACGGGTTATTTCGTCAATGGCGTTTCTGCCGCTTTTGATATTCTGCCAAAAGGTATCAATATCGCTGCCCAAAGGGGTAACCAAACCCATACCTGTAATTACAACTCGTTTTAATTCCGTATTCAATTCTATAATCATTCCTTTCCATTCCAAAAAGGGAAAAATCAAAATAAATCAATAAAATTATGAAAAGACGTTGGGGAGCATGGCGTAAGCTTAATTTTAAATAAGCTTCATTTTAAATAAGATTAATTATTTAAATTATTATTTTAGATTAATTATTTAAATTATTATTAATAATAAGGAAGATATGAAAAAAAGAATATGCCTATCAAATGAAACTGCCAAGCACCGCCAACCGCCTTTGGTTATCACCCGAAACGGCATGGCGCTTATATCGCCAGACCGCCGTCGATTTTGATAACCTCGCCTGTAATATAGTCCGCCGCCTCGGAAGCCAGAAACGCCGCCAATGCCGCAACCTCCTCCGCTTTGCCCAAACGCTTCAAGGGAATGGTTTTAATATATTCTTCACTCAAATTAAGATCCTTCGTCATGTCCGTTTCGATAAAACCGGGAGCGATGGCGTTGCAGCAGATATTTTTGGCGCCCAGCTCTCTGGCGGTAACCTTGGTCAGGGCGATAACACCCGCCTTGGAGGCGGCATAGTTCGCCTGACCCGCCACGCCGATAAGTCCCGAAACAGAAGCAATATTGATAATTTTGCCCCGTTTTTTGCGGATAAAATTTCGGGAACAGGCTTTTGTCATGTTGAAAGCGCCTTTCAGGTTGGTGGCAATAACTCGGTCGAAATCATCTTCCTCCATCGCCGCCAAAAGTCCGTCCTTGGTTATGCCTGCGTTGTTGACGAGAATGTCAATGGTTTCAAACTCCGCCAAAATCGCTTTGACGGTTTCTTTGCAGGCGGCGCCGTCCGCCACGTCACACCTGTAGGCTCGGCATTTTCTGCCGTAATTCTCTTCTATCTCCGCCCGTACCGCTTCGGCTTTTTGGGTATTGCCGTGATAAATCAGGGCGATGTCGCAGCCCTCCGCCGCCAGCCTTGCCGCAATGGCGGCGCCGATACCCCGTGAGCCGCCCGTTATGACGGCTGTTTTGTTTCTTTTTTCTTCAATCATTTCTTCAATCATTTTTTCAGGCATTTTTTCAATCATTTTTTCAGGCATTTTCTTTCACCGCCTTTACAGTCTGCAAAAGGGTCGCTTCGTCCTCCACCGAATATATGCGGATTTCGTCGGCGCTTTTGCCTAAATTTTTGATGATTTTTTTGATAAAGCCGCAGAGAGTTTTGCCGACACCCACTTCGATAAAATCGGTAAAACCGTCCTCTATCATATTTTCAACGGTTTCCTGCCATTTAACGGGGTTTTTGGTCTGCATTGCCAGCGTTTCGGCGATGTCATCACCGTAAATGCCCGCCGTCAGGTTAGCATAAACGGGAATTTGCGGTTTGTAATATCGAATATCCCGCAAAAATTCACCGAATTCCGCCGCCACGCCGTCCATAAAGGGAGTGTGGAAAGCGGCGCTCACAGCCAAAGGCACGCATTTGCCGCCCTTTGCCGCAACCGACTTTTCAAATTCCGCCATGCTGCTCTTCAGCCCCGAAACAACGGTTTGACCGGGGCAGTTGAAATTGACGGCGTAAAGGCCTTCATGCGCCGCCGCCGTTTCGGCGACGGTTGCTTTGTCCAGGCGCAATACGGCGCACATGGCGGTATCGTGCTCTTCGGAGGCGGCGCCCATCAGACTGCCCCTTTTCATAACAATTTTAAAACCGTCCGTGTCGGAATATGCCCCCGCATACGCCAAAGCCGCCAGCTCTCCCAGGGAAAAGCCCGCCGCTCCGTCGGCAAAAACGCCGTGCTCACCCAAGCTTCTTGCCGCCGCCAAATCCGCCAGATACAAGCAGGGCTGAGTGTTTGCCGTCTGCTTCAGCTCCTCGTCCGTTCCGAAAAAAGATTGTTCTATTGTGCCGGGACGAACCGCCTCGGCTTCGTCGTAAAGCTTTCGGGCAGCGCCCCGCAAATCGTACAATTCTTTGCCCATGCCGCTTCTTTGGGCGCCCTGCCCCGAAAAAACAAATGCTATTTTACCCATTTATTCGCTCCGTTCAATAAAATTTCCGCCGCCGCCACGGTTTCCGCAATAATTTGGGCGGCGTTTTTTTCTTCCTTAACAAGACCTGCGATTTGCCCCGCCAGAAAACAGCCGTTTTTTTCGTCGCCGTTTAATACCGCCGCTTTCAGACTGCCCACCGCCATTTCCTCCAATGCGTCGTCGCCCATTGCGGAATATTCCGCCTTGGCATAAGCGCGGGAAAAGGGCGATTTCAGACTGCGCACAGGGTGCCCCAGCCTTTTGCCCGTAACGATTGTTGAAGTGTCCTTGGCTTTCAGAATTTTTTCCTTGTAGACAGGGTTTATGCCGCATTCCTTTGCCGCCAAAAAAACCGTTCCCATCTGCACGCCCAGAGCACCCAGCATAAAAGCCGCCGCCATGCCTCTGCCGTCGGCAATGCCGCCCGCCGCAATGACGGGAATATCCACACTGTCGCAGATTTGGGGAATTAAAGCCATCGTTGTCAAATCCCCCACATGACCGCCCGATTCGCCGCCTTCGGCGATAACGGCGTCGGCGCCGCTCCGCTCGCACCTTTTGGCAAGGGCGGCGGAAGCCACAACGGGAATAACCGTTATGCCCGCCTCTTTCCAAAGGGAGATATATTTTTCGGGACTGCCGGCGCCCGTGGTTACAACGGGGACTTTTTTCGCCGCCGCCAGGCGGGCAATTTCGTCTGTGTTTTCTCCCAACAGCATGATATTCAAACCAAAGGGCTTATCGGTCAAGGTTCTTACCTTGTCGATTTCCGCCGCAATCTGCTTTATATCGCCGCTTGCGGCGGAGATTATGCCCAAGCCGCCGCCGTCGGAAACCGCCGCCGCCAAAACAGCGTCGGAAATATGCGCCATACCTCCCTGAAAAACGGGGTATTTTATGCCGATTTTCTCACAAATTTTTGTCGTAATCAAATTTGCTCACCTACTGAAATATTAAAATACTAAAAAATATTAAAAATTATGCCAGCTTGGCGTTGAGGCAGGCAACGAGATCCTTGACGGATTTGCCGACTTCCGTCGGTTTCAGTTCAACGCCGAATTCGTCTTCCATTTCCATGGTGATTTCCACAGCGTCCAAAGAATCAACACCCAAATCCTCAAAGGTGGTGTTTTCGTTGATTTCGTTTTTGTTCATATCCAACTGGTCTGCCAACAATTCAATAACTTTATCAATAATCATGATTAAAACCTCCGATTTTTCTGTTTTTTTATTTATTTTTTAATATATTTTTTTAATATATTTTATAAATATATTTTATATATTTTTTTTAATATATTTTTTATTTTTGATAATTTTACCATCTGAGAACGCAGCAGCCGCTTGACAAGCCGCCGCCAAACGCCGCCAGAACTACAATATCGCCCCGTTTCAGACCGCCCGAAGCATTAAGCTCCGCCAAAGCGATGGGAACGCTTGCCGCCGAGGTGTTGCCGTATTTATGAATATTGACAAAAAATTTGTCCATGGGAATGCCCAGCTTTTTGGAAGCATATTCGATAATACGGATATTCGCCTGGTGAGTTACAATGTGGTCGATATCTTGCAGATTTATGCCCGCCGCCGCCGTAACCTGCCTGATGTCTCGGACAATTTTGTTGACGGCAAACTTAAAGGTTTCCTGCCCCTCCATGAAAATGGTGGAAAGCCGTTTTTCCCCTTTGTAGAAAGGCGATATTCCGGCAAAGGCGGGAACCTCTATAACGTCGCTGCCGCCTTTGGTGTAGAGCAGGGAAGAGAGATAGCCGCCGCCCGAACCGATTACAGCCGCTCCGGCGCCGTCACCGAAGATGACGCAGGTGCTGCGGTCCTGCCAATCCACAAATTTGCTCAGTCTTTCCGCCCCCAAAACCAAGGCGTGTTTGACGCCGCCCCGCGCAATATACGAAACCGCCGTTTCCAAAGCGAACATAAAGCCGCTGCAGGCGGCGCTGACGTCAAAGGCGGGGCAGCCTGCCCCGATATTTTTTTGCACCAAAGCGGCAACGGACGGCGTAAGGCTGTCCGGGGTTACCGTTGCGGCAACAATCAAATCCAAATCTGCCGCTTGAATGCCCGCATTTTCCAAAGCCGCCAAGGCAGCCTTGGTGCCCATATCCGCCGTGGATTCATAAACAGAAATATGGCGTTCCCTGACGCCCACCCGCTGTATAATCCATTCGTCGGTGGTGTCCACCATTTGGGACAGATCCTCATTGGTGAGAATTTTTTCGGGAACGTAATACCCGGTTCCCAAAAATTTGACAGTCATCTTTTCACCTCCTTTTGATTTTTAACAATTTTTTAACAACTTGTTTTTTCGTGGTTTACAAAAAAATATTAAATATAAAAAAGATATTGGCTTGTTTTCAGCACGCCGTGTGCTGTGTTTATTTTAACGGAGGGTTACTCCGTTAAATTCTCAGTTATTCCGAAATACTTTCTTTTTTGGTTTTCAGCACGCCGTGTGCTGTGTTTATTTTAACGGAGATGCTACTCCATTAAATTCTCAATTATTCCGAAATGCTTTCTTTTTTTGTTTTCAGCACGCCGTGTGCCGTGTTTATTTTAACGGAGATGCTGCTCCGTTAAATTCTCAATTATTCCGAAATGCTTTCTTTTTTGGTTTTCAGCACGCCGTGTGCTGTGTTTATTTTAACGGAGGGTTGCTCCGTTAAATGCTTATTGTTCTTTGGCAACGCCGTAGAAGAGGAACTGCAGTCCCGTCAGAAAATCCTTGACCGCCACGTCCTTGGGCAGCTGCCTGTTGACGGCATCTGCATTGTAGCCTCGGAAAAAGCACCAAATGGCATAGCTGAGGGCTTCCGAGTCCACATCCTTGACCTGATTGCTCTTTTTGCCGATTTCGATGATTTCCTTAACTTTGTCCGTCCACCATCTGTGGTTGGTCTCCGTTTTGGAATCGTATTCAAACATATACTGGCTGAACTGCTGCTTCACGTCATAGGTGTTGATCAGCGTTTTGACGGTGATGTCCTCCACATAGCCGAAAAAATCCTCGTTGATGTCGATGTCGGAATTAAGGCTTTCCCGCATTTTCAAAACGGCGGCGTCATGCACCAGCTCCAAAACATCGTTGATATTATGAAAGCGGTTATAAAAAACACGATTGGAAACGCCGATTTTGTCGATAACTTTTTTCACCGTCACATTGCGGGCGCCTTGCTCTCTGGCAAGCTCTCCTGCCACAAAAACGATGTTTTCGGAAATTTCGTCGTAAATCAAATCGGCTTTTTTCTCTTTTGCGGGTTTTGGCATATGTTTTCGCCCTCGCCTTTCCGTGCGGATTTTCGGTGGAAACAATTTGCAGAAGTCGGCACGATGTGTGCTGAAAACATATTAGCATTATACCCGTTCATTTGTCAACAGTTTTTTTGCGGGAAAATGTCGAATTTTTGATTTTTATTATGTGTGAAAACAGCAAAAACGCCGATTTTGTACGGCGTAACGCCGCTCCAAGCCATTTGCCGCCGTCCAAAGGTGATTTTATTTTTTTCACAGAATAACTTTTTTTGTTCACATTTTGTTATCAACAATAGACAAGACAGCATATTTCAGGACAGAATATTCTGACAATTTATTCTGACCATTACACAACATCGACACAAAACCGGCTTGCCTTGATTATGGATAGCAGGTATTTTCGCTTTTTTTTGATTTTCGGTTGTACTTGCTCAACGGGTGTGATATAATTTAAACGATCGGTAATTAGTAAAATTTTAAAAATTTACTATATACTGCAAAAAATTTCGGAGGTGTTTTTTTCATGCGTAAAGAAAAAGACTTTTTAGGCGAATTAGAGATTCAAGACGACGTTTATTATGGTGTACAAACCACAAGAGCTTTGACAAACTTCCAAATCACAGGTCAAGTTATTTATCCTGAAATGATCAAAGCATTGGCTTGCTACAAATGGGCAACAGTAAAAGCTAATATGTCCACAGGCCGTATGCCTGAAGATATCGGTAACGCTTTGTGCCAGGCTGCTGAAGAAATTATCGACGGCAAATGGCATGATCAATTTGTTACAGACCCCATCCAAGGTGGTGCCGGTACATCCATCAACATGAACACAAACGAAGTATTGTGCAACCGTGCTTTGGAAATCCTCGGTTATGAAAAAGGCCGTTATGACATCATCAGCCCTAACGACCATGCAAACATGGGTCAATCCACAAACGACGTTTTCCCATGTGCTATTCATATCACAGCTAACTTCCTCGGCAAAGTTTTGATCGAAGAATTCGAAAAAACCGAAGCTGCTTTCCGTGCAAAAGCTGAAGAATTCAGAACAGTTATCAAAATGGGTCGTACCCACTTGCAAGACGCTGTTCCTATTACATTAGGTCAAGAATTCAACGCATACGCCAACGTTTGCCGTCGTTGTATCGAACGCTTGGAAGTATCCTTGAAAAAACTCTGCGCAATCAACGCCGGTGCAACAGCTGTTGGTACAGGCTTGAACGCTGATCCCGAATACATTGACCGCTGCGTTAAATTCGCTGCTGAAATCA
>JAHZFN010000292.1:12959-13694 GCA_019421315.1 Peptococcaceae bacterium
TGGTTGGCTCTGCTGACTTGGTTGACGGCACACAAATGTGCGACGAAGTTTGCGAACTTTCTTCTCAAATGAAAACAAACGCTTTTGCAATGATCAAAATTGCAAACGACTTGCGTTTGATGGCTTCCGGTCCTAAATGCGGTTGGTACGAAATCAAATTGCCTGCTCGTCAGCCCGGATCCTCCATCATGCCCGGTAAAGTTAACCCTGTTATGGCTGAACAGCTGAACCAAACCTGCTACCGTGTAATCGGTAACGACTTGGCTACAAGCTTGGCGGTTGAAAACGGTCAAATGGACTTGAACGTTATGGAACCTGTTATGTGCTTCGCTTTGTTCGAATCCGAAAAAATCATGGCTAACTCTCTCCGCCTGTTCCGTGAACTCTGCTTGGTTGGCATCGAAGCTAACGTTCAACGCTGTGCAGATCTCGTTAACAACAGCTTTGGTATCATGACAGCTATGCTGCCTCATATCGGTTACTATCCTTCCTCCATGGTAGTTAAAGAAGCTACTCAAACCGACACACCTGTTCGTCAATTGATCATGGAAAAAGGTTTGGTTACCGAAGAAGAAATGAACATCATCTTAGATCCTATCAACATGACAACTCCCGGTATCGCAGGTAAACACGGTATCAACGAATTGAGAAAAGCAGGCAAAGAAGTTAAATCCATTTGCCCTGAAGAATAAAGATCTGAATAAAATTTGATTGTTTTTCTTCAAATTTAATTTG
>JAHZFN010000293.1 GCA_019421315.1 Peptococcaceae bacterium
AGTAATCTGCCAATACGCATTCGTCATTGTTATCTGAGAGCTTGGCGGATTGCATATAAATTTTGGCTCGCCGTAAAACCATGGCAAAGTCTGCTAATTCGCTTTCTTTTGCGTTACTTTGGAGTTTGGCAGTTTTAACTTAATACAAAATAAAACAGAAAAGCAGTAAAGTTTTTTTCAAAACCTTTACTGCTTTTGATTATTTAATGATTATTTACTAATCTTCATTGTAATAAACAGAGGTTAAACGGTGTTCTCCGATATTGGCATAATAAAACCTCTGCCCATATTTCCCGGGAATAAATTGTATCGAACCGTCAACGCCCTTTTTTTCAACGGAATAATTTGAAACAATCACTCGATACCCCGTTTCATCAAAATCTTTATCAAGCTCTTTGATGGCGTTTATTATCGGTGTCAAATCGCAGGGATATTCCTCCCACGGTATGTCCTCCGCCTCCGGCAGGGAATCGTAATCCAGATATATATCAGTTTCCAGAAGTATGGGGTCAGGCTCAGGCGGCACCTCAGCTTCTTGCGGTTCAAACGGTGATATAATTGATATTATTTGGTTTCCTGCTATAATCACAAAAACAATGATTATGACTATTATGAAAAACCATTTTGCTTTCATAGTTGTATTATCCTCTTTCTCATAAGAAACATAAATTAATTTATGTTGGCGGATACCTGCACCATAAAATCTTTGTTTGTCTTTAGAGGGAACAAACTGCACCCAACCGTCAATACCATTTTTTTCATAGGAATAATTGTCAACATCAATTTTATACCCCGTTTCATCAAAATCTTTATCAAGCTCTTTGATGGCGTTTATTATCGGTGTCAAATCGCAGGGATATTCCTCCCACGGTATGTCCTCCGCCTCCGGCAGGGAATCGTAATCCAAATATATGTCAGTTTCCAGAACTATTTGCTCAGGCAGAGGCGGCAACTCAGCTTCTTGCGGTTCAAAAGGTGATACAATTGATATTATTAAGTATCCTGCTATAATCACAAAGACAATGATTATGGCTGTTATGAAAAAATGCTTTTCTTTCATAGGGGTAGGCTCCTCCGAAATGCCATTAGTAAAAAGCATCATATTCCAAAATCATAAATCAACATACACTATTGCAGCAAAGCAAACAGCAACTTTTAACGTTGCTATCAATCGCTTACTCTGTCCGCCCATTATATCACACTTTTCACATAAAAGAAATACTATTTCACAAAAAAAACATTTTCTTCGATTGTTTTTACTTGCTTTTTGCTTGTTTTTCGTTTGTTTTCTGAATATAATCCCGCAGCCAACCGCAGCGGCACACGCAAAAAACACAGAGGACAATTTTTAATGTCCTCTGTGTTTTGCTTTTTTCTTTTCTTGGCGCAGTGCAAACTGCCTTGCTTTGGCGGCTTCCCGCTTTTCTTTGGCATTTTCTTTGCGCTCCGTTTTTTGTTGTTCCTGCCGCAGTTTAAGAGCCTGCTGCGCCTTGGTGCCGACGCCCTTTGCCGACGAGATTTTTTTCGCTTCTCTCTGCATTCTTTTGGGGTTTTGGCGCTTTGTGTCGGGTATTTTGCAGTTCAAACCTTCGGAAAAAGCCAAACTGCCGCCCCGTTTCAAAATGAAATCCCAAATTTCGCCGCCTTTCGGTTCGGCGCCGAAAATCACCTTGCAGACCTCGTATTTGCTGCCTGTCCTTTCAAAAACGCCGACCCAAAAAGGTTCCTCAAAAAACACCGTCAAGACGCTCTCCACTGTTTTCATGGCAGATTCCTCCTTTTGCTTGTTCTCGGCAAAGAACGGACAACCAAAGGAGGCAGGTTACTGACAAATCTGCGATAAGCCGCAAATTCGCTCTCGGACTACCAACCGAGAAGTGTTTTTATCATTGCTTTTTTATGAGATTATTTAGTTTGTATGCCGCACAGAAATTTTTCGGCATTTGCAGACGAACATCAGCCTATTTATTGGCGTAATACTGCTCGATTGCCTTGGCAATTTGGTCGGGGCAGGATGTGTTTTTCATGCCGCAGTGAATACCCGCCAATTTTTTGGCAACCTCTTTGGCGTTTTGTCCCAAAGCCAAAGCCGCAATGCCCTGTCGGTTGCCGTCGCAGCCGCCGTAAACTTCAATTCCTGTGATAATATCATCTTCAATCTGCAAATCCAAAACCTTGGCGCAAACGCCCTGCATAGAATAATGCATACCGATGACCTCCTTCATTCCTTATCTTTTTTAAGAGAAAATCTCTTTTTCTAAATCAATTCAATTTTATCAAAAGATAAAGAAATTGTCAAAACCTACGGATGACATCTGCCGCAGGGAGAATAACCCTGGGCAACCGCCGTTTCCCGGCTGTTGAAATAAATTCTGTTTTGCTCCCGGGGCAGAGTGCCGCAGGTGGGGCGGTGGAATTTATGAGAATTGAGATTGCCGATGTAGCTTGCTTCGCCTGCCAACCCTTGATCCTCGCTGTGTTCCTCCGTTGCCGCAACACCCTCTGTGTTAAAGGTTATCTTTTCACCGTCGGACTTTATGATAATATTGCCCTGCAAATCCGTTCTGTATAACGTGGCGCCCAGGTCGTTAATGCGGCTCAAAACTTCCTCATGGGGGAAGCCGTATTCCGAACCGCTCCCCGCAGAAGAAATCACAACGGAGGTGGGATTAACAGCACGCAGCAATGTGTAGCCGTTGGTTTTGTCGTTATTACTGCCATGGTGCGCCGCCACAAAAACGTCGCTTTCCACATCATCGCCGAAAGCCGCCAGCATTTCGTCCGCCTCAATGCCCTCCATATCGCCGGGCAGCAAAAATGAGTTATTGCCGTATGTTATCCGCACAACCAAAGAGGAATTGTTTATATCGTCGTATTCCGTTTGAGCGGGCGCCAAAAATTCAACCTCCGCCGAGCCCAAGCTGAATGTATCGCCAACCTGCGGCACAACCACATCTTGACTTTGTCTGTTCACAACATCCATTGCCCCTTGATACGTTGCAGTATCGTGCTTTTGGGGAGAAACATACGTTGTTTGGATATTATGCCCCTCCAAAGCCGCATAGCCGCCGATGTGGTCGCTGTGACCGTGGCTCAAAACCACAGCGTCAATATCCGTAACTCCCAAATCGCTTAAATAAGCGGCAACCGTTGATGCGTCGTCCGTATCACCCACGTCAACCACCATAATCTTGCCGTCTGCCTGCACAACCTGGGCGGCAGCATCCCCAACCGACAAAACGGAAAGGGTAAAACCATCGCCTGTCGGCGCAGTCGGGTCGGCGGACTCATCTGCCGCAGCCGTTGAGTTTTCGCTGTACAAATCGTTTGTGTCCAAACCTGCCTGCGCCTGACCTGCCGTGTCATCACCGCAGCCCGCAGTCAACCCAAGAACCAAAACCAAAAGCAACAACAAATACCGCAGTCTACCGTTAAATTTCATCTCCATTAAAATAACCATCCTTCTTTCTTAAAAGAATTTTTAATATATTTTCATTTTTAAGTCCGCACTATTTTAAATCCACATAATTATAACAACCAACCCGAATTTGACTTGACTGTCGGGCTTTTGGTTCAGAAAATTTTTCGCAATTCCATTTTTGCAATTTTCATCTGCAAAAATATTACCGTTTTGCTAAATCATAGTAAATACTCCTTTTATATTTTTTTTAAGCCTAAAAAATGATTCCGATTATCGGTTCTGTTATTTTCTATATAACAAGCCTATCATACAGCCTGTCCCATAAAGCGTACAGTTGCAGCGGCACTTTTTTCAAACAAATACTTTTTTCCTTTACGGCAACGCGCACCAACCAACTGTTTAATTATGAAACGCAATAGAAAGAAGTTTCGGCGGCTTTGCCGCCAAAACCTGCATACCAATTCATTTTTCCCTGATTTTTAAATAAATTTTAACATTTACCCATCTTTCTTACAAATATTCCTGTAAATCGCTTTTCCGCAAAAGCTCCACCGTTTTTTTCAGGCGGCGGCTTTTTTCTTTGGGCATAATCAAAAGTACCCCGTCCGCCTCCGCCACCAGCAAATCATCAACGCCCACCAAAACCGCCAAGCCACCCTCGCGGAAAACAATATTGCCGACGCTGCCGTGCGCCGCCAAACGACAGCCGTGAACTCTGTTGCCGTCCTGCGCCCGCCAATATTTTGCCAACGCCCCAAACGTCCCCAAATCGTCCCAACGGAAATTTGCCGCCGCAACCAAAAAATCCGCCGCCCCCTTTTCCATAACCAGCTTATCAAAGGAAATTTTTTGGCGGCGGCTGAGCAAATGCTCCCTGACCAAGCGGATTTTTTCTTCATCCGTCAAAAAAACGCCGTTCCGTTCTTTTTCTGCAAAAAGCGATTTATACAAAGTGTCGGCAAAAACCGCCGCCTTGCCGATATATATGCCGCTGTTCCAGAAAACATTTTGGCTTTTCAAAAGCTCCGCCGCCTGCTTTCTGTGGGGTTTTTCCACAAAACGCCTGCCGTAAAACCATCGTCCGCTCCTGCCGTCCGTCTCTTTTTCCTTTTCCTCCCCAATGATATAGCCGTACTCCGAAAGGGGTTCGGTCGGCTTAATACCCAAAGTTACCAAGGCGTTTCTTTCCGCCAAAGCTAAAGCCCGCCGCAAATCTCCGCCAAAAATCTCCGTCGGTTCAACGTAATGATCACAAGGCAAAAAAATCACCTTTACTTCGCCAAAGCCGTTCTTTCCCCCGCAAGCGCCGCTCCTTGCCGCCTGCAATTGAGCAATTCGGCACAACGCCCCCGCCATACCGAAAGCAGTGTCCAGGTTTTCCGTCTCCGCCACCAAATTTTCCGATGGCAGCCATGGCAGAGCATCCGCCGCCAACCCCATATAACAACTACCCGTCGCCACAACTATATTCTGCGGCGGCACCAACGGCAAAATCCGTTCCGCCGTCTGCTTGACCATGGAATTACTCAAATCAAAATTGCAGGCGGGCAAATCCAGAAACTGCTTCGGCAAAGCACGGCGGCTCAAAGGCCAAAATCTGCTGCCGACGCCACCCGCCATAAGCACAGCGTAAACATTGACGTTTTCTTCGCCGCCGCTTTTTTCTGCCGCTGCCGCTTTATCCGTACACACCTCCGCCTTAACGCATAACTCCCCGTATAATTTATCATATAATTCAGTATTATATTTTTGATTTTTTGTTGTTTTTTTCGTCATAACAAGCCGCCTCTTCCCTCGGCAATATCGCAGGCATATAACCGTAATATTGGTTTTATTAAATTCTATGCATGACAGCGGAATAGTTTACCGCAATTTTCTGTCAACGGCTCGTTCCTTGTCAAAAATTATCACCGGTGCTATAATTATAAGTGTTCTGATAATATTTATAGGTTTTAGGAGGTATCTGCAAAAAATGGGCAAAAAAGAAACTGCCAAACGCTATCTTATTCTTTTTTTCGGCATGGTTTTCATTTCCTTCGGCATTGCCATCATCACCAAGGCAGACCTGGGAACATCGCCGATTTCCGCCATTCCGTACAGCTTATCGCTGATTTTATCCTTTTTCACAATGGGCAACTGGACAATCATCTTCAACCTTTTGCTGATGGTTGTGGAAATTATTTTGCTCAAAGGCAAAGTGAGCAAATTGGAAATTGCCGTGCAGGTCGGGCTGACCTTTGTTTTCGGCTACTGCATAGACTTTTTCATGTTTGTGCTGACGTATTTTGATCCGCAGATTTACGTAACCCGGCTGATTTCCCTGGTTATCGGCTGCTGTACGCTGTCCTTCGGGGCATATCTGCAAGTTATCGCCGATGTTGCCATGCTCCCGGGCGATGCCTTTGTGCGTGCCATCGTCAAGGTTACAGGCAAAGAATTCGGCACGGTTCGTGTAATTTCCGACTCCTCAATGACCCTGACAGGCGCCGCCCTCTGCCTGATTTTCCTGCATAATTTGGCGGGCGTTCGGGAAGGCACCATCATCGCCTCCTTGATAGTGGGCAACATCGTCAAGGTTTACACACGCCTTTG
>JAHZFN010000294.1:0-574 GCA_019421315.1 Peptococcaceae bacterium
TATGGAAATTATCAAGGAGCGTCTGGAACGGGAATACGATTTGGAAATTATTACAACGGCTCCCAGCGTTAATTACCGCGTTACCAAAACCAACGGCGAAATTTTGGAAATCGACAACCCGACGGATTTGCCGGAGCCTGCCGAGGTTGCTTATATCGAGGAGCCTTATGTTAAAGCTACTATTATGGTGCCGAAGGATTTTGTCGGCAACATCATGGAGCTGACCAAGGAAAAACGGGGCGATTTTATTAATATGGAATACATTACTCCCGAACGTGTTATGCTTTTGTATGATCTGCCTCTTTCGGAAATTATTTTTGACTTCTTTGATAAATTGAAATCATTTACCAAGGGTTACGCTTCTTTGGATTATGAATTGAGCGGCTATAAGCAGTCCGATTTGGTTAAGCTGGATATTCGTGTCAACAACGATGTTGTGGACGCTCTTTCCTGTATTGTGCATAAAGACAAGGCATATTACAGGGGCAGAGCCTTGACGGCGAAGCTCAGAGGCATTATCCCCAGGCAGATGTTTGAAATTCCCATTCAGGCGGCCATCGGCAACAAGGTTATT
>JAHZFN010000294.1:584-7103 GCA_019421315.1 Peptococcaceae bacterium
TGCCAGAGAAACCGTTAAAGCGTACCGCAAGGACGTTATCGCCAAATGCTACGGCGGCGACGTAACCCGTAAACGCAAGCTTTTGGAAAAACAAAAAGAGGGTAAAAAACGCATGAAACAGGTTGGTTCCGTAACCATTCCCCAGGAAGCCTTTATGGCGGTTTTGGAAATCGAATAGGGCGGCGGTTCGGTCGATTTTGCAATCTGCAAAAAATTTAAAAATATTGACATATTTACGCAAAAGTTATATACTGTTTATTAGTAATATGAATTTCTGTGTGTAATTCATGCTGATTAAGTTTATTAAAAAAATTAATTACAGAAATGGAGATAATAAAGATGAAAAGAATTAAAACCATTGCAACTCGTGATTTGGCACAAAGTGTACAAAACGGCGGCTGCGGCGAATGCCAAACTTCTTGTCAATCCGCTTGCAAAACCTCCTGCGGCGTTGCCAACCAACAATGTGAAAAACAAAGCAAATAATTGCAGTTTAACTGTTTGTTGTTTTGCATGAAATTTGTATAAGCATTAAGAATTTGAAAATGCCGCCGATTTGGGCGGCATTTTTTATACAAAGCATTTTTAGGCATTTTTTTAGCCTTTTTCAGCAAAAGACTGCAAAAAGGCTTTTTGCATTAAAAGCAGTTTGAAATAAAAAAACAGAAAAGAGGAAGAAATGGTACATCAGTATAAACTTAACGGTTATAATATTGTTCTGGATACCTGCAGCGGCTCCGTTCATGTTGTGGACGATGTGGCATATGATATTATCGCCCTGTATCCCGACTGTTCCGAGGCGGAAATTATCGAGAAAATTATGGCGAAGTACAGCGGAAACGCCGATGTCAACGAGACGGAAATCAAAGAGTGCATTGCGGATATTAAGGATTTGGCGGCGGCAGGCAAGCTCTATACCAAGGATATTTACGAAGACCATGCTTTTGATTTCAAAAATCACAATACCGTTATTAAGGCGCTTTGCCTGCATGTGGCACACACCTGCAATTTAAATTGCTCCTACTGCTTTGCCAGTCAGGGCAAATATCAGGGTGAAAGAGCCTTGATGAGTTTGGATGTCGGTAAACAGGCAATGGATTTTTTGGTTGCCAATTCAGGCAGCAGGGTTAATCTGGAGGTTGACTTTTTCGGCGGCGAGCCTTTGATGAATTGGGATATGATCAAGGAACTGGTGGCATATGCCAGAAGCCTGGAGCCTGTTCACAACAAAAAATTCCGTTTCACATTGACAACCAACGGCGTTTTGATTGACGATGACGTCATAGATTTTGCCAACAAGGAAATGCACAATGTGGTTTTGAGCCTGGACGGCAGAAAAGAGGTTCATGACCATTTGCGTAAGGATTACAGCGGCAACGGCAGTTACGACAAAATTGTTCCCAAATTTCAAGAATTTGTTAAACGCCGCGGCGGCAAAAACTATTATATGCGGGGTACCTTTACCCACAACAATGTTGATTTTACGGAGGATATTTTCCACATGGCGGATTTGGGCTTTAAGGAGCTGAGTATGGAGCCTGTGGTGTGTTCTCCCGATGATCCTTATGCACTGACCGAGGAGGATTTGCCGAAGCTGTTCCGCCAATATGAAATTTTGGCGGAGGAAATGATCCGCCGCAAAAAAGCCGGCAACGGTTTCACTTTCTACCACTATATGCTGGATTTGACGGCAGGTCCTTGTATTTACAAGAGAATATCAGGCTGCGGCAGCGGCACGGAATATATGGCGGTTACGCCTTGGGGCGAGCTGTTCCCCTGCCACCAGTTTGTGGGCGAAGAAAAATACAGCATGGGCAATATTTGGGACGGTGTAACCCATCCTGAGGTTCGTGATGAATTTAAACAGTGCAACGCCTATGCCCGCCCCGAATGTAAAGACTGCTGGGCAAAGCTCTATTGTTCAGGCGGCTGTGCTGCCAACGCTTACCATGCCACGGGCAGTATTAAAGGCGTTTATGAATATGGCTGTGAGCTTTTCAAAAAACGGATTGAATGTGCCGTTATGCTGAAAATCGCCGAAAGCGAAATTGCCGAAGATCAATAACAAACAGCAATAATCAACATAAGATTTTGGTTAAACAAATTTTTTGGACAAGTTTTGATAAGATGAATTATAAGGCGGTGCGGAAATTGCAGACCCCAATTTACGATTTTGTGCAGAACTACATAAAAAAATCCACCGTCAGAGGTCATATGCCGGGGCATAAGGGCAAGAGGTTTTTGGGCTGTGAGCCTTTTGATATTACGGAAATCTGCGGCGCTGACGCTTTGTATGAAGCGGAGGGCATTATAGCGGCAAGCGAAAAGAATGCAGCGGCAATTTTTAATAGCGGCAGAACCTTTTTTGGGGCGGAGGGTTCGTCCCAGATGATTAAAGCAATGCTCGCTTTGGTTGCCATGGGCAGGGATAACCCCGTGGTTTTGGCGGCGAGAAACGTACACAAGGCCTTTGTTTACGGCTGTGCTTTGTGCGGCATTGCGGCGGAATGGCTTTATGACGGGGAAAGCAGCTCTCTTTGCCGCTGTTTGGTCAGCCCTGCGGCTTTAAGGCAAAAGCTGACAGCAATGAAGAGTGAGGGAAAACTGCCCGCCGCTGTTTATGTGACTTCGCCCGATTATTTGGGCAATATGCAGGATATCGGCGGTTTGGCGGCGGTTTGCGATAATTTCGGTGTGCCTTTGCTGGTGGATAATGCCCACGGCGCTTATCTCAAATTTTTGCCGAAAAGCAATCACCCTTTGGATTTTGGGACATATATGTGCTGTGATTCCGCTCATAAAACACTGCCTGTGCTGACGGGCGGTGCTTATCTGCATATGTCTTCTGCGGCTGCGGCAAAATACGGTGCCGTTGCCAAAAATACTCTTTGCCTGTTCGGTTCCACCAGTCCGTCTTATCTGGCTTTGCAGTCTTTGGATTTATGCAATGCCTATTTGACAGACGGCTGCTGCGAAAGACTGCGGTATATTATCGGCGAAATCGACTTGCTGAAAGATAAACTGCGGCAGGCAGGCTATGAAGTTTTGCCTTCCGACCCTTTAAAGCTGACTTTGTGCTGTTTGAACGGCGGGCGTTATGCCGAAATTTTGCGGGCGGCGGGCGTTGAATGTGAGTATGCCGACTGCGACAATTTGGTTTTGATGTTCACGGCGGAAAACTGTGCCTCGGAACTGCAAAAAATCGGTGATGTTTTGCTGAACATTTCTGCTGAAAAGCAGGCGGCATATGAGTTTTCTCTGCCTGTGTTAAAGCAGGCGATGAGTATTCGCCGGGCGGTTTTTGCCGATTATGAAATCGTGGATTTGGCAGATGCGGTCGGACGTGTTTGCAGTATGCCTTTGCTTGGTTGTCCTCCCGCCGTTCCCGTTGTCATAAGCGGCGAGTTGATTGAGGCGGCTTTGCTTCCTGTTTTTCGGCATTACGGCATAAAAAAAGTTGCCGTTGTTAAAGATAAGGACAGTGCTGATAAATAAAAATAAAACCTCTTGCATTTGCAAGAGGTTTTTTGTCTATAAAATAAGTATTGCTCACTGACAAGCCTTTTCGCAGAACGGAAAAGACTGCAATAGCTATAAAGCAGCAGTAAATTAGATAGAAATTGTGCGGTGGCTTGCACAGGCATCGAAAATGTCGTACATATTGCCAACTCTGCCCACTGCCAAGTTTTCTTTGATTTTGTAATAATCCAGACAAGTGCCGCAGCTGATGATTTCAACGCCTTTGTCTGCCAGCGCCTGCAAGCTTTCCAAAACGGGGGAATCTTCGCAGGTCAGCTTAACGCCGCCGTTTAAGAAAAGCACTTTCTTCGGAGCTTTGTCATAGCTGGCAACTGTAAAAAGCAGACTTTTGATCAGCATTTCGCCTAATGTGTCGTCACCGCGGCCCAGTGTGTTGCCGCGAACCAAGATAACATAATCGTCGCTTGTTTCGGCGGCATTGATGATGGCTTCGGCTTCGGCACATTCCGTGCAGCCTGTTTTGTCGATGGAAATTTGATAATTGCCGTCGGCTTCACGGACTTCGGCTTTCAAATTCATGCTTTCTGCCAAACGCAAAACATTGTCACGGGCGGTTGTGTTGTCAACGGTTACAACAACCACACCGTCTTTTGTTTTTTCCAAAGCTTCTTTGGTTTTGATAACGGGTTTCGGACATTCCAAACCCTTGCAGTCAACTTCTACAAACATGATAAACACCTCTGTTTTTTATTAATTAAATGTTTTATATTTGGGAAATATTTATTTTGTTTAATTATTTCTCTACTAAATAACATTATAAAAAAATATAAGTTGGTAGTCAACAAAATTTATTATAGATATATTTTATAGTAGAGAAATTTTACATAAATAACATTTATGTATGTATAAATTGTGAATGCACAGATGTTGAATGCAGCTTCAAAAAAATTTTTATAAAAAATGCAAAAAAAATTATTTTTTTGCAGGAAATAATAATAAGTGTATAGAATACTAAATATATCTCAAGCGAGAAACAAAGTTTTTTATTAGTTTTCATGCCGACAGAGCGCCGGCAAAATGTATGCAGCTCAAGTGCCATAGGTTTATTATAGATTTTCACCTTTGCGGCACAACGGGTACTCTTCTAAATTTTTTTCCTCATTCATTAAAGGTAGCTGTTAAACCTTTAAAAACTCTCTCAAAAAAACCGAGAAACGCCGCTGTTTCTCGGTTTTTTATTGTGTATTTACGATTTGGGGTAATTTTATTATAAAATTATTTTGATTTCTTGGTTCAGCCGAACGGTGTCGGGGAAGACCAAGGAGTCGAACGCCAGCAGGCGGACACCTGCGTTTTTCGCTTCCCGCAGGGCTTCGGCAAATTCGGGGTGGGTTGCGGCGTTGGGAGAAAAAGCCCGCACGCCCTGCATTTGTACGGCAAAAACGATGTAGGTCTGCCAGCCTTCTTTTTGGGCGGCAGTCAGCTCTTTGATATGCTTGACACCCCTTGCCGTGGGAGCATCGGGGAAAAGTGCCAGACCGTTTGTTTCCAAAGTGCAGCCTTTAACTTCAATCAATCCTTTGCCGTGGTTTTCGTCCGCAAACATCAGGTCGATGCGGGAATTGCCGTATGTGTATTCGCGGCGGATTTGGCTAGGCACAAACCCCAAAAGTCTGCCGCTTTGCAGATGCTCCAAAACCAAACGGTTGGGATTTTGCGAATCTATATTAACCAAATTGCCGCCTTTGTAAACGCTGATTAAGGAGTAGGGCATTTTGCGTTTGGGATTGTCGGAGCGGCAGAGAATAACCTCTGCTTCGGGAATAAACAGCTCTTTGCAGCGGCCTGTGTTCGGAACATGGACTTTGATTTTTTCACCGTTCAGCAGAACCTCCGCTACAAAACGGTTGGGGCGGCTGATGAATTGGGCTTTGACCGGGTTTGTGTATTGCATGGTCGGTTTTCCTTAGTTAAATTCGATTTTTATTCGGCGTTTTGCCGTTTTCTTTTTTTTAATTATAGCATAAAACGCCAACGAAAAAAACGATAGAGTACATTATGGAAAAAATTCATCTAAAAAATTCATCTAAAATTCAGATAACATAATAACTCCTGCTCAAAGCAATGATTTTTCTGCTCAAATTTGCTTGTTCTGTAAAAAAACTCCTGCCATAGGTAGATTTTCCAATGGATTTTGTTGTATAATGAAAATGGTTTGTGACAGTGTATTTTTGTAAGCAGATTAAAGAACAGCAAGAGGAGGATTTTATGATTTTAACAAATTCAACGCTTAATTTAACCGAGAATAAATTGAGGAAAACAGCCGTTGCTTTGGCTGTTTTGACAGCTGCAATTTTGATTTTTGCCATGTCGGCGGTTAATGCTCTGGCGGCAGATATTAAAATTTATATCGACGGCAAAGAGATTCAATGTGATGCCTCGCCGTATTTGGAGAACGACAGAACTTTTATACCGATGCGTTTTGCCGCCGAGCCTTTGGGCGCCTATGTCGGTTGGGACGAATCAACGCAGACGGCAAGCTTTGTCAAAGGCGATAACACAGTGCAGGTAATTGTCGGTTCAGACACCGCCTATGTCAACGGTGCTGCAAAAAAACTGGATGCCGCAGCCCGTGTCCGCAATGACCGCACATTTGTACCGATTCGTTTTGTTTCGGAATCCTTAAACTGCGACTGTGTATGGCAGAACAATGCCGTTTATATTACCACAAAAAACAATAATAACGGCAATAACAATAATAACAATAATAACAACGGCAGTTTCAAATATCTGGGTTATTACTTTACATACAATGCCTTGGGAGATTTGAAAGATTATGCCAATGAATTAACGGATGTCAGCCATTTTGCCTACAATTTAAAGGCTGATGGTACTATCGAAAAGAAAACATATTATCAAACAGATAAATTCGTTTCGGAAGGACAAGCCGTTGCCGAAAAAGCAGGACACAACACATATATGTTGGTTACAGGTTTCAGCAAAGCTGACTTGACGGCTGTGCTTGCCGATGAAAATTTA
>JAHZFN010000294.1:7113-15675 GCA_019421315.1 Peptococcaceae bacterium
CACAGACCAAAGAGCCAATTATGTGGCTTTTGTCAAGGAACTGCGTCAGGCAATCGGCAAAGAAAAACTCATTAATATTTCCATAATGCCACGTTCTTCGGCTTCCCAAACTTGGCTTGACGGTTACGATTACGGTGGTTTGGCGGAATATGCCGATACAATTTCTTTGATGTGTTATAACGAACATTACAGCACCGGTTCACCCGGTCCGGTGGCATCTTACGGCTGGACGGAAAACGTTGTTAAATACACTCTCAGTCAAGGCGTGGACAGCAAACAGATAATTTTGGCACTGGGTTCTTACGGCTATGACTGGGCGGAAGGCGGCAAAGGCACCTCCGTTTATAATTCTTCGGCTTTAAGCACTGCCAAAAGCGTAGGCTCCACGGTTTACCGTGACCCTGCCAGCGGCTGTTTGTATTATGAATATACAAAAGACGACATTAAACATACAGTTTGGTTTGAGGATGCGACCAGCTTGGCACAGAAAGCCTCTTTGGCTGTGGATTATGATTTGGGCGGTGTCGGTTTTTGGAAGCTTGGCAATATCACCGACAGTATCTGGGCTTCGGTTTTACAGGCAACCAATCATTCAAATGCCGATAAATGGCTGAAAAAAGCGGGAACTGCCGCCAAATATCCCGAAAAGGCAGTTAATTAACATTTTGTACAGGCAGCCTTAACATTTGCGATTTCAATGTAGAAAATGTAGAATAAATTAAATAAATTATGAATTAAGTATATTATTATAAAGGAGCAAGCCAAAAATGAAAGATTATATTTCCCGTGATGATGCATTAAAGCTTTTGATGCAGTATAACAAAGACAGTTTTCATTTGCAGCATGCCCTGACCGTTGAAGGCGTTATGAAGTGGTATGCGGCAGAGTTGGGTTACGGTGAAGATGCCGAGTATTGGGGGATTGTCGGTCTGCTCCACGATATCGATTTTGAAATGTATCCGGAAGAGCATTGCCTTAAAGCTTCCGAACTGCTTAAGGCAGGCGGTGTTTCGGAAGATATTATTCATGCCGTTTGCAGCCACGGTTACGGCATAACCGTTGATATTAAGCCCGAACATCAGATGGAAAAGGTACTTTATGCCGCCGATGAATTGACAGGCTTGATTTGGGCAGCGGCTTTGATGCGTCCTTCCAAAAGTACCAAGGATATGGAGGTTAAAAGCCTGAAGAAAAAATATAAGGATAAAAAATTTGCCGCAGGCTGCAGCCGTGAGGTTATTGAAAAAGGTGCGGAAATGCTGGGTTGGGAACTGCCTGAGCTTTGGGGAAAAACCATTCTTGCCATGCGTTCCTGCGAGGATTCGGTTACGGAAGAATTGGCAAAAATTAAAGGCTGATTTTAATTATTTATATAATTTTTATAAAAATAATAAATGCTTGCCAAGCGGATTTGTTAATTTTTGAACAAAAAATTTAAAGAATAAGAGATTTAAATAAGAAAATTATCAAAAGCACCCTTATTTTTTGTAATAAGGGTGCTTTGGCGATTTGGTTATTTTAGGTTTTGGGGTTTAGCGGAGAGGGTGAAGGTTTTGCTTTTCGGCAAAGAATTTTGGAAAGCACTTTGGAAAAGAGTGTTTTGGGGTAAATACTTTTTGATAACAATAGAGATTTGCTGCAGCATAGGTTTTTTGGCATTTTTGGCAGACAAAGAACATATGCCGCTTTTGATTGCACCCTTTGGGGCAACGGCGGCAATGCTTTACGGCGTGCCCCATTCCCAGATGGCAAAGCTGTCCCATGTTATCTGCGGTCACTTTATTTCGGCGGCGGTTGGTATTTTTTGTTATCGGCTGTTGGGCAATAACTGGTATTCCGTCACATTGGGTTTGAGCTTGGCTGTGATTTTGATGTTGATGACAGACACCATGCACCCGCCGGGCGGCGCCACGGCGGTGCTCTGCATTTTGAGCCGGGAGGATTTTTCTTTTCTGCTTCTGCCGTTGGGGTTGGGGCTGCTGGTTTTGACCATTGTGTATCTTCTCGGCTGTTGGGTTATGAAGAAAACGCTGATCCGAGAAACGAAAAACGATTTTTCTGAGGATTAGCAGAAATGATACTGTGATATTATGATAGTGCAAAAAAACAAGGGAGTCTGTCAGACTGCCTTGTTTTTTTGTATAAGGATACTATAATATTATTTCATTTTTTTCAGCAGATAAAAACTGCAAACGCCCGCCGTCATACATAAAACAAATATCAAAAGCGTTGTCCAGGGGTTTTCGCTGAAAGGCATAGGTACGTTCATGCCGAAAAAGCCTGTGATAAATGTCGGCACGGCAACCACAATGGTGATGATTGTTAAAAAGTTCATTATGCGGTTCAGGTTGTTGCTGGTGATGGAAGAAAGAGTATCCATGGTGTTGCGGCAAATGTTGCTGTATACGTCCGCCATTTCAATAGCCTGGCGGTTTTCGATGATAACGTCATCCAGCAAATCGCGGTCTTCCTCATACATTTTCAGGGTTTTGGTACGCATCAGCTTTTCCATAACCTTGTCGTTGGAACGCAGAGCCGTTGTGAAATACACCAAACTTTTCTGCAGATGGGATAATGTGGTCAGACCTTCGTTGCTCATGTTTTGACGGAGCGCCGCTTCCGTAACGTCGTGCCTGCGGTCAATATCACGCAGATAACGCAGATAACGGTTGGTTTCTCTTTGCAAAAGCTGGAAAATAAAGCGGGTTTTTTTGAAGGTTGCCATGTCTTTATTTTTCATCTTTGCCATGTATGAAGCAAAGTCGAATTCTTCCAAACAAACGGTAACGATGTAGTCATCGTTTAAAATAATGCCCAGAGGCATCGTTTCGTAAAAAACTTCGCCTTGTCCCGTAACGGGGATATTGACGATAATCATGATTTGGTCGTCCTCGGATTCAACACGGGGCAACTCTTCATCATCCAAAGGATAACGCAAAAATTCTTCATAAATGCCGGTTTCTTTGGCTGCCAAAAGAATTTCTTCGTTGCTGGGGTTGATCAGGTTGAACCAATCTCCTTTTTCGGCTTCCGTTGCTTCTTCAATTTCCAGCAAACGGTCGTCTTCACTGCGGTAAACTGTAAGCATTGTTCCTCCTTTGCCGGTCAATGCTCACAGATTATGCGATAAATTCTGAAGTGATGCAATCGATTATGCCGAAAATTTATTGCAAAATATGCAGGCATTGCCCATTTGTGTTAATTTTTTCGCTGCGTAATCTCCCGGGATCCGCCTCCATATTTTTCACCTCCAAAAAAATTAAAAAAAGATAAAACTGTTTTGCTGTTTGGCTATACTGAAAAAATCCTAAAAAATTCTGCAAAAAATTTTGCGGCGGTTTTATCTTTTCCGGTTTCGTGTATCATGATTTTTTATTGCGTTTGGCGATAAAAAAATCTCTGCCGAAATCAACAGAGAAAAAAATATCTCTTCATCGCTGCGGTTTTGGCTCAATACAACATAGGAAAAAACCAGCTGCATTAGTTATCACCTTAATTCGATAATAACAGCTGACCCTTTGGCATCTTTGGATGTTTCAGGGCAGCAGCGTTTCTTTGCAGAGTAACCTCACCTGGCGAGAGACTTCTATCAAATTTATTATAAACCTTTTTTTTGTATATTACCACAGTTTTTTATAAAAAATTTCGGTGTTTTTTTTGTAATAAAATTGAGTGTGCCTTTTATTGCAATAATTTTTTTTGTGATACAGTGTTTTTTGTGCTATAATGGTTTTGCAGAGGTCTTGCTTCGCAAGTTTTGGCGGCTTTGCCGCCTTGTGCGTTCCACGCACCTGCACCATTGAACCGCAGCACAAAAATGCCCTTGCAAGCAAGCATTTTTCCTTGCGGTATAATGGTTTTGCAGGAGCCTTGCTTCGCAAGTCTTGGCATTAAATAACACAAAAAAATCATTAAATAACACAAAAAAATTATGTAAATAAAAATATTGAAAATCGGAGGTTGGCTTATGAAAACAAGTGCAATTATTTTGGCGGCAGGCAAAGGTACTCGGATGAAGTCCGCTTTGCCGAAAGTTTTGCATAAGGTGTGCGGCAAAGCCATGGTTCAAATTATCATAGATAATATTGCGGCGGCGGAAATCGGCAAAAGCTATATTGTGATCGGGCATGGCGCCGAAAAAGTTAAGGAGGTCCTCGGTGAAGAACACAGCTATGCTGTGCAGGAACCGCAGCTTGGCACGGGTCATTGCGTTATGCAGGCAATTCCCGTTATTCCCGAAGACACAGACGGCGTTTTGGTGGTTTGCGGCGATACGCCTCTTTTGAAAGCTGAAACCTTGGCTTCTTTGAAAGAAAACTTTGTCAAAACAGGCGCCGCTTGTACAATTTTGACCGCTGTTATGCCAAACCCAACCGGTTACGGCAGAATTATCCGCAATGAAAAAGGCAATATCGTTGCCATTGTTGAGGAAAAAGATGCCACAGCAGAACAGAAAAAAATCACCGAAGTCAATACCGGAACCTATTTCTTTGATTATAAACTGCTGAAAGAGGCACTTAATAATATCACCAACGATAACGCACAGGGCGAATATTATCTGACCGACACATTGGCTTATCTCAACCAAAAAGATCATGTGATTGCGGGTATTGTCAGCAATGATGCCGACGAAACCATGGGTGTCAACGACAGAATTAATTTGGCAAAAGCCGACCGTTTGCTGCGTCTGAGGAAAAACGAACAGCTGATGGCGGACGGCGTAACCTTAATCGACCCGTGCTGCACATACATTGAACCGGATGTGCAGGTGGGCAGAGATACTGTGATTTATCCAAACTGCCATATCCGCGGCAAAACAGTAATCGGTGAAAACTGCGTTTTGGATGCCGACTGCCAGATAACCGACAGTACCATCGGCAATAACTGTCATCTGATCAAAGCCATTGTAAACGAATCGACAGTGGGTGATTATGCCGATATCGGTCCTTTTGCTTACATCCGCCCCAAAACATTGGTTAAAGACCATGTTAAAATCGGGCATTTTGTGGAGGTTAAAAAATCCACCGTTGACGAAGGCACCAAAATTCCTCATCTTTCCTACATCGGCGATGCTGTAATCGGCAAAGGTGTGAACATCGGCTGCGGCACCATCACCTGCAATTACGACGGTGCACACAAATTCCAAACTATAATCGGCGACAATGTTTTTATCGGCAGCAACTCCAATCTGGTGGCTCCCGTTACCGTGGAAGAAAATGCCTATGTGGCGGCAGGCTCCACCATAACCAAAAAAGTCAGCAAGGATGCTTTGGCGGTTGCCAGAGCCAGACAGACGGAAATTCCCGGCTGGGTGCCGCAAAAAGCCCCCAAAAAAGACAAATAACAACAAAAAAACAGGAAAATGCGGAAAATAAAGAAAAACATCTACAAATATCCGCAAATTTATGTTAAAATGGTTATGTTAAAAAATAATGGTGTATGTTGGCAAATTTTGCAGCTTATGCCTTAATCAAACGGATATAATCCATTTACTTGATTATTTATTGATTGTTAGTGAAAAAACGGATTGGAGAGAAAAAGTAATGCCTAACAAATTGAAAGTCTTTACAGGTAATGCTAACCCTGCTTTGGCACAGGAAATCGCCGATTATTTGGATATTCCTTTGGGTAATGCCAAGGTGGCTCGTTTCGCCGACGGCGAAATTAAGCTGGAAATCAACGAAAGTGTGCGTGGTATGGATGTTTTTATCATTCAGCCAACCTGTGCCCCCGTCAACGATAACTTGATGGAGCTTTTGATTATGATCGACGCAATGAAGAGAGCTTCCGCCAAAAGAATTACCGCCATCATTCCTTACTACGGCTATGCCCGTCAGGAAAGAAAGCTGAAAGCGCGCGACCCGATTTCAGCCAAACTGGTGGCAAACCTTTTGACAGCTGCCGGCGCCGACCGCATTGTGGCAATGGATTTGCATGCCAATGCAATCCAGGGCTTTTTCGATATCCCCGTTGACCATCTGCCCGGTGTTCCTCTGTTGGCAGAAGAATATAAAAACAAAAATTTGCAGGATGTTGTTGTGGCTTCCCCTGATATCGGCGGTGTAACCCGTGCCCGTTCTTTGGCGGCTCGTTTGAACTGCGGTTTGGCAATTATCGACAAACGCCGTCCCGAACCCAATAAATCCGAAATCATGAACATCATCGGTGAAGTTAAGGGCAAAACAGTCATCATGATCGACGATATGATTGACACCGCAGGCACCATTACCCAGGGCGCTTTGGCTTTGGTTGAACGTGCCGGTGCAAAGGAAGTTTACGCCTGCTGTACGCATCCTATCTTGACACCTCCCGCCATGGAAAGAATCAACAATTCCGTGATTAAAGAGGTGCTCATCACCAACACATTGCCTCTCCGTCCCGAAGTGCAAGGCACCAGCGACAAGCTGAAGGTGGTTTCCATAGCTCCGCTTTTGGGTGAAGCTATTATCCGTATTCACGAAAACCTGTCTGTCAGCAAGCTTTTTGACGATGGCACTAAAGAATAAATTAATAATAAGATTTTATATATATAAAAAAACCAATCCGAAAGGATTGGTTTTTTTGTGCTAAAAATCCAAATGCAGAGAGGACAGCAGATTTTTTTCTGCCAAAATATTCTGCGGCGTGTCCAAAGCTGCCAAACTGCCCTTGTCCATGACCAGCCAGAGGTCGGCAAAGTCAATCAGGCTGAAATTGTGTTCAACAACTATAATGGTTTTGCCTGCGGCTTTCAGGCTTTCCAGAGTGGCTCGCACCATGATTCTGCCTTTTTCGTCCAGGTGGCTCATGGGTTCGTCGAAAATTATTATTTGCGGTGACAGCGCCAAAACGGAACCGATGGCAACAAACTGCTTTTGACCGCCTGAAAGCTTGGCGGGGTTTGCCGTTTGCAGGTTGGTTATATTCAGAAATTCCAGAATTTCATCAACTCGGCGGCGGATTTCTGCGGGCGGCGTCATTTGGTTTTCCAAGGCGAAAGCGATTTCGTCTTCAACGGTTGTGCAGACTATTTGGTCGTCGGGGTTTTGCATAACCAGACCGATGGTTTGCGACAGAACGCTCAGGCTTTTGCCTGAGATATTTTCGCCGTTTAATAATATGTTCCCCGATAATTTGCCGTTTACGGCGTTAGGAATTATGCCGCAAAGGCAATGGCAAAGTGTGGTTTTACCGCAGCCCGACAAGCCGATGACTGCCGTCAGACTGCCTTGAGCTAAGCTGAAGCTGAGGTTTTTTAATATGGGGTTGTCCTTGTCCTCATCGTAAAAAAAACTCAGATTTTCCACTGTTACTATGGGGTTTTGTATTTGGTTTTTGTTTAAATCCGCCATATATATTACTCCTTTGGCAGGAAAAGTATTTTTTTATATGTCATTTACAAAAAAAACATGAAAATTTATTTAATGATGTTAAAAGTATAGCACATATCATGATTTTTTTAAAGAAGCCCTTGAAAAAAGGCTTGAAATTCCAAAATTTCAAGAAAAAAGCAACAAAATTAAAAAAAAATTGCCGAAAAGTGTTGAAAAAATTCTAAAAATTTGCGATTATATAAATAAGGTTGTAAAAATCCCCAAGAAAAAATATTTGGATGGTGAATTATGAATTACGGAATGGTTTTACAAACAAAAGTCGGAATTTTAACGGTTATCGCCGATGACGAAAATTTGCTGGAGGTTTCTTTCGGTTACAGCGACAGCGATTATAAATCTCAGGCGAATCCTCTTTTGATCAAGGCTTCTGCGCAGATTGCGGAATATCTTGCCGGCAGCAGAAAAACCTTTGATCTGCCCGTTAAAACGGCAGGCACCGAATTGCAGGAGCAGGTTTGGGCGGCTTTGCAGGAGGTTCCTTACGGCACAACCGTTACTTATAAGGATATTATCGAAAAACTGGGCGGTGACAAATCCGCACAGTCCGTGGGCAGCGCCTGCCGCAAAAATCCTTTGGAAATTATTATTCCCACGCATCGTGTTTTGGATGCCAAGGGCAAGGTTGCAGGCAACGCCATTGAAGCTCCCGCCAAGGAAGCTGTTCTCAATATCGAAAAGAACAATCTGTAAAAAACGCAAAATCCGCAGACAGAGAATATATGGGTTATAGGGGTTTTCACAATTGCAGACAAGGCGGTGGCTGCAGGCTGAAAAAGGTTTTGTGCAGGGTTAAGCTAAGGAATATATGGCGGCAGAATACATAATAAAATATATTAAATAAAACATATTGAATGAAATATATTGAATGAAATATATTGTGTGCAGAATATTTGGTGCAAAGTACTTGCAATATGCGAATGCAACAGAGTGTAAAAGAATTAAAATAAAAACCGTCGATTTTTAAATTGACAGAATAAAATAAAGTGCCACTGATTGTTAATAAATCGGTGGCTTTTTTATTTTTAGCGGTCAAAAGCCTTTCTTCTGGCGGTTGACTCAATGAACATTTGCTTTAAGGTTGCTTCGTCCTCGTTTTCGATTGCTGTTTTCATTTTGGTAATTTCGGCGGTAAAAGCCTCGATGTGCTTAACCAAAATGTCTTTGTTCAAAAAGAACAGCTCCGGCCAAA
>JAHZFN010000295.1 GCA_019421315.1 Peptococcaceae bacterium
CTTTGCCGAAGAGGCGAAAAAAGAGGGCTTTAACGAAATAGCTCTTTTGTTTGAAGCTGTCGGCAAAATTGAAAAGGAGCATGAAGAACGATTTTTGGCATTGCTGAATAATCTGCAAAATAAATCAGCCTTTACCAAAAGCGGCGATGTCGTCTGGATTTGCCGTAACTGCGGGCATATCCACATCGGTCCTGTGGCGCCGGAAACCTGCCCCGTTTGCAGTCATCCCCAGGGTTATTTTCAGATTAAAGCCGAGAATTATTAAAACAAAAAAAGCACCGATATTCGGTGCTTTTTTGTTTTACAGCTTTCTTTTGGTAATAATTGAAATCATATTCATGTATTTTCCTGCACCGGCCTCCATTGATTTTCGGTCGTTTACGGCATAATCAATGCCGCTTGCCAGCCAATCTTGCCAGCTTTCTTCGCAGCAGTCCATTTCTGTAATGGCAGGTTTTTCAATCATTTGGGAATGGCTTAAAAGCTTCTGCCACCATGCACAGCTGTGGAAAGTTTCCAAATCCTCGGCGTGCCAGGACAGCAAAAACTCAGGCGGCAAATTATCATGAATGTCTTTGATAAAACCGGGGAATGCCAAGGCAATTGTGCCGCCTTTTTTTACGAAAGGAGCAATTTTTTCATCCATAACCGTTCTGTCTCTGCCGAAATAGTAATAAGCGTCAACGCTCACGATGGCGTCGAAAAATTCGTGGGCATAAGGTAAATTCAGGGCATCGGCATGAATTGGAATAATCAACTCTTCCAAATGCCAATCTTTAATCCGTTGATAATTTTCGGTTGCCGTAATCCAGAGGTCTGTGGCATAAACCCGGATGCCGAATTCTTTGGCAAGAAAAATTGATGTCAGTCCTTTGCCGCAGCCCAAATCCATAATTTTCATGCCGGGGTGTAAATCCAAATTTGCCGAAAGCTCTTCCAATAATTTTAAAGAATTGGGTCCCATTAAATTTTCATTGACAAAGTTTTTGTCGTATTTTTCGCTTTTGGGGAAATTCATAATATCACCTGCTTTTTATTTTTAATTTTCCGGTTTTTCGGCGGAAAATTCCATATAATCTCCCTATGCTTTAATTATAGAGCATAAAAGCGGCGGCGGCTACCTTGATGTCTTTTCGGAAAAGAAAAAGAGAACGCTTTGGTTTAACTAAAGAGTTCTCTTTTGTTTGTGTTAAAGTTTGTTAGAATTCATTTGCGTTTTGCTTCATCTTTGACACAATGCCGTAAATGGTTTTTTCTGCCAGAAAATATTGCTTTGCCAGCTCTTTGACAGAGCAGCCGTTTTGGTATTTTTGCAGAATTTCCAGATTGCGGTTCAGATTTTTCACCTTTGCATTATTGCGGCTGCCCCATTTGCTGTGATTGTCTTCACGTTTGGGTATGTAAATATAACCGCCCTCAACATATTGCTGAACTGCAACTAAAAGATGATTTGGCAAAACGGTTTTACCGTTTAAATAGCTCATCGGCATCCTCCCCAAAATTCGATATTCTTCGGGATTTTGCAAAGGCTATTTGTCATTTCGGCAGACAGCCTTTGCTATTTGCCGAAAACGGTATCCGGTGCACTTAATTTTTTAATAAGACAATGCCCCTTTCTTTTTTTATACATTAATCATATACCAACGGGCGGCAATAATCAAGGTTTATTGCCGTTTTGTCGGCATTTATCGGTGATTTCGGCATAGATTTTACTGATAAGGCAGGTGGTTTTGTGCTGAATGTAATTTGGCTTTTGATGATTGCCGTTGGTTCGGCGGCGGCGTTTTGCAGCGGCAGCCCCGAAATTATAACGGAAGCCGCTTTTGACGGGGCTATGTCCGCCGTGCAGATGATTTTTGAAATGACAGGTGTCATTATGCTCTGGATGGGTGTTTTGAAATTGGCGGAAAAAAGCGGTTTGGTGGCTGCTTTGGGCAAATTTTTGCAGCCCTTAATCGGCAGGCTTTTCCCATCTTTGCAAAAAAATTCCGAGGCTTTGGGCAGCATTATGATGAATATCAGCGCCAATTTTTTCGGTTTGGGCAACGCCGCAACTCCTTTCGGTTTGAAAGCCATGGCGGATTTACAGAAAATTAACCAAGACAAAAAGACGGCAAGCGACGAGATGATCACTTTTTTGGTGCTGAACACGTCTGCCGTAACTTTGATTCCCACAATGGTTATCGGAATGCGGGTGCAAAACGGTGCGGCTAATGCCGAGGAAATTATTTTGCCTGCCTTTTTGGCGGGGCTTGTGGGGCTGACGGTGGGTTTGCTGTGCCATAAGCTGTTGAAACGGTTTTTTTGAGAAAAAATTTAATATGAAAACCAAATATGAAAGTGCGGGGAATTTATGATGGGATTTTTTAACGGTTTGGCGGTTTTTTCGGTGTATGCCATACCTCTGCTGTTGGTTATAATTGTTTTTTACGCCTGGCTGAAAAAGGTTCCTTTGTTTGAAACCTTTGCAGAGGGCGCCAAGGAGGGCATTGCGGTAATGCTGCGCATTTTGCCTTTTCTTTTGACGATGCTGGTTGCCATAAGCATTTTTCGGGCATCGGGTGCCTTTGCGGTTCTGGCGAATTTTTTACAGCCTGCCGCCGATTTTTTGCATATACCGTCGGAGGTTATACCACTGGGGTTGATGCGTCCTCTTTCGGGCAGCGGCGCCTTGGGGATAACGACGGATTTACTGCAAACCTACGGTGCGGATTCTTACATCGGCAGGGTTGCTTCCGTTATGCAGGGCAGCACAGATACCACATTTTATATTTTGGCGGTGTATTTCGGCTCCGTTGGCATAAGCCGTTACCGCCATGCTCTTATTTGCGGCTTGTCTGCTGATTTGGCGGCTTTTTTGGCGGCAAATTTTATCTGCACCTTTGCCTTTGGCATTTAATGTGTTATAATTAATTTATCAAGCAATAATTTAAAATGCTGAAAAACAAAGTGATTAAATTAAAATAGTTAATATAAATTTAGAAAAAATCGGAAAGAAGATTGTATGGAAGAAAGACTGCAAAAAATTATGGCGGAAAGGGGCGTTGCCTCCAGGCGCAGCTCCGAAAAAATTATTGCCGAGGGCAGGGTTACCGTGAACGGCGTTGTTGTTGATACCCTTGGTTTTAAAGCCGACTCCGACCGAGATGTTATCAAAGTGGACGGCGTGCCTTTGCCGAAGAAGCAGGCAGACCCCATTTACATTATGCTTTACAAACCGTCGGGATACATTACCAGTGCCTGCGATGAACGAAAACGGCGCACGGTTTTGGACTTGGTGAATGTAGATGAGAGAATTTATCCTGTGGGTCGTTTGGATTATAATACATC
>JAHZFN010000296.1 GCA_019421315.1 Peptococcaceae bacterium
GTCCCATTCTGTCGATGTCGCTGTCGTCGAAGGAAAGATAATGGAAGCAGGTTTCGGCGATGATGTCAACGCCTTCTTGTTTAGCTTGTTTAACCAATTCGCAGGCTTCGGGAGCGGAAATGTGAACGATACCTACTTTGCAGCCTGTATCTTTGGCAAATTGAATGATTGTGGAAACGGATTCGATTTCCGCAATTTTTGCTCTGGATTTGTAATGGAAAGAATAATCTTCAACGCCTTTTTCATGCAAATCTTTTTCCAAAGCTTCGATCAATTTGTAGTTTTCGCAGTGGAATGTATAACGAGCGCCTGTTTTGGCAGCTTCTTTCATCATCATGTAAAGCTGACCGTCATCGTCTGCTGTCAAGCCGATAAATTCTTTTTCACGGCCTTCGGGAGCGGGATGCAGGAAAGTTTTGAATGCGCATACGCCGTTGTCAACCAATTTTTGCAGTTGGTCTCTGTTGCCGTAGCCTGCTGCACCGTAGAAAGCAAAGTCCATAATGCAAAGATCGTTGGCTTTTTTAATTCTGGAATCCAAAATGTCAAGGTTGTAAACGGGAGGACAGGTAATAGGCATTTCGCAGATGGTTGTTACGCCGCCGGCAACTGCCGCACGGGAACCTGTGAAGAAGGTTTCACGGTCATCACGACCGGGATCTCTGAAGTGAACGTGGGAATCTACGATACCGGGAAGAACTTTTTTGCCTTCGGCGTCGATAATTCTTTCAGCTTCCAGCTGGGGTTCCAATTCTGTCAAGCCGACGATTTTGCCGCCGTCAACAACGATGTTGCCTTTAAAAAATGCGTCATTCATGTAATATTCGGCATTTTTGATAATAAGTTGAACTTTTTTCATTTTTGAATAGCCATCCTTTCATATATTAATTAAACAAAACTATTGTTAAAATTTGTTAAAATAATAAACATAGCCTCATGATTAATTATACTACTTTATTCCTGTAAATGGAAGTATTAAAGTTAATTTTTCAAATAAATTTTCTGTTCTTTTGAGAATAAATGTCAATTACTGACAATTTGCCTGCACCGCCCGCTTTTGCCTTTTGCCAACATGATTCGGTATAATTTACAGACAATTTCGACAATTATTCTATATTGTTAAAAAATCATGTAAACGCTTTATTTTTGCCAAATTTAGAAGTATAATATAAAAAGTATAAAAAATTGTACCGAGTTTTGCAATTTCATATTTGGCAGGCTCGGAAAAGGTTTTTACAGTTAATTCTTTAGGAAAAAAAATATTTTGGAGGTTTTGTTACAATGACTCAAGGATATGAACACAGAATCAGATGTAAAGCTTTGTTGGACAAAGTTATTCCCGCCGAACAAG
>JAHZFN010000297.1 GCA_019421315.1 Peptococcaceae bacterium
TCTTTCATTGTGCCATAGTAAGATTCGGGTTTCCATGTGTCGTTCATCATAGCTTCGATTGTTGGAATCAGATAAGCTTCATGATGCCAGATGGGAGCGCCGAGGAAAGTTTTGGGGAACAATTCGGTGTTGTTCAGGTTGTAACCGATGCTGAAAGCTCTGTTGCCTGCGTCGGAGTATTCCTGTACAGCAGCCTGAGGACCTGTGGAGTCACCGTGTTGTTCGATGACGTCGCAGCCTTGTTGCAGAAGAGCTTCGGCAGCAGCTTTTTCGTTAGCGGGATCGTTCCAGCTGTTTACATATACAACTTGCATTGTTACATCGGGGTTAACGGATTTAGCACCCAAGAAGTAAGCGTTGATACCGATATTAACTTCTGTGTAGGGATAAGCTGCAACATAACCGAGTTTGTTGGTTTCTGTTGTCAAACCGGCGATCATACCTGCCAAATATCTGGGTTCTTCCATTGCGCCGAAGTAGTTGCCAAAGTTGGTGTCATTCATTTTGTTGCCGGAGAAATGCAAGAAATCAACGTCGGGATATTCGTTTGCCAATTCTTCCAAAGCATCCATGAAACCGAAGCTTGTACCAACGATGATGGTAGCGCCTTGGTCAATCATGTTGATTGCGGCATTTTTAACGTCTTGTTTTTCTTCGGGAACGTTTTCAGCGCGCAAAACTTTAACTTTGTCGCCGAAATGTTCTTCAACAGCCTGAGTACCTTCGTCTTGAGCCTGAGTGTAACCGCCGTCAGTGGGAGAACCGATGTAGATGAAACCGATAGTGGTTGCATCAGCAGCAGCTTCTGTGCCGTCACCTTCAGCAGCATCGCTGCCGCAGCCGGCAAATGCTACCAAAGATAAGGACAAAACTAAGCCCAGTGCCAAAAGAGTCATAAACTTTTTCATTTGATAAACTCCTCCTAAAAATATAAATTATTTTAATATGGAAAAAAATCCACTTCTATATTATAAAGCAATATCTTCCATTAGACAAGAGAAAAAATTTGGTTTTTGCAGTTTTTTTTATTTTCTGATAATAAAATTGTTTATTTTTACCAAAATTCGGTTTTTGCGGCAAAAAAAAATCACCGAAAATTGCCATACATAATTGTATATAACATCAGTCAAAGCCGTCGTTATCTTTTTACTCTTTTTACAATTTACAATACAGACAAATTCGATGATTTTTGTGTTTTTTATTTTTTTACACTGCATTAAAAAAACGTTTGTCAAATGCTTTATGATTTATTCTTGGGTTTCCTCCTCCGAACCAGCCAAAAGCTTCCGCAGAAAATTCGGCAACTTAATATAGTATATTTTCATAAGCTTCACTCCCCCGAAAATTATATAATAATTAATATGTATAGTATTAATATAGTATATTATTATTTCGGAGCCAGGTGCTTGTCGCCGTTTTTTTTGGCGTTATATTTCGGTAAATATGGGAATTACCGCCTATTCCAAAAATTTTTTGATTTCTTTTGCCATTTCTTCTTTGGTCAAACGCTTAACGGGAGCAAGCGGCAAAGCGTTCAAAAATTTTTTGCCGTAGGATTTTGACCAAATCCTGGGGTCGAGAACGCAAACCACACCTTTATCGTTCTTGCTGCGGATCAAGCGGCCGAAGCCCTGTTTGAAACGGATAATTGCCTGCGGCAGAGAGTATTCCGAAAAAGGATTTTTGCCCTCTTTAGACAATCTTTCAAATTTTGCTTCCGTGGTCGGCGTATTGGGCGGATTGAATGGCAGACGAACAATTACCAAAAGGCTCAGTGCCTCCCCTTGAATATCGACACCCTCCCAAAAAGAATTGACACCCAAAATGCAGGATTTTTCGGAATTTTTGTCGGTTTCCAAAATATTGTCCCTGCCTCCTCAAATACCATGCCCCAAACCCCGCATACCATCTTTGCCAACACGAGGCTC
>JAHZFN010000298.1:0-598 GCA_019421315.1 Peptococcaceae bacterium
GGCTTGGCGGCTTCGTCTTTTTCCATCGCCATCACAGCCCAGCGGAAATTATCCATAACCGGCAAAATGTCTGTGCAAAAGCCTGAAACGATCATTGCCCGCCATTCCTCTTTTTCGGCACGGGTTCTTTTGCGGAAATTATCAAAATCAGCCTGCAAACGCAGCATTTGACTGTCCGCTTCGGCCTTTGCCTTTGTCAAATCATCAAAAGCCTTTTGCAGCTCCGTAATCGGATCGGCTTCCTGCTCTTCTGCCTTTTCTTCGGCAACTTCTTCAACAGTTTCTGCTTCGTTATTTTGTTCTGCCGCCGCCGTTGCGGTTTGGCTGTTTACTTTATCGTCTTTTTTTTCTTTTTTCATATTTGTTTTTTTCGCTGTCAATTATGACACCCCTTACAACTGTAATTTACAACTATAATCTGTTTATCTTTAAAACAGTTAACATCAAACTATGCTAATCATTTTTCGGCGTTTCGCCGTTTTCGCCCACACTTTCATCTGCGTTTTCGTCTTGCTTTTCCCGCTGCATTTTGCCTGTAATCTGCTTGCTTATATCCTCAACCAAAGAAATAACCTTGGGATACTGCATTCTGGTGGGA
>JAHZFN010000298.1:608-4174 GCA_019421315.1 Peptococcaceae bacterium
TACTGCCCGCCATTTCGCCGTTGATATAATACGGTGTTGTTACGACGGAGCAATCGTCCATGCCCGTCGCCGAGAGGTCGGAGCCGATGTAAACGTTGGTTCCCAAACCGTCGTTCATCGACATAACGCCCTGTCTGCCGCCCAAAAGCTGGCGGACAACATCATCCACCTCCAAAGCGGAAAGCAGTTCCTTAACCTTGTCTATATCCCGAAATTCAGGCTGATTAAGCAAATTCAGAGCGCCGTTGACAAAAACATTGCCTGTTTTTTCGCCGCTGCCCACAATCAAATCCTGCAAAAGCGCCATGGAATTTTGCAGCATTTGCTGATGATAAAGCATTTGCATGGCAATTTCTTTCATCAGAGAATTTGTAACGTCCGCCAAAGAAACGCCGATCAGCTTTTCTCTCAGCAGTTTTTCCATTTCGTGCAGCTGTTCGTCGGGCAAATTGTCGGGGATGGAAATAATCTGATGATGCACCTTATTAAAAGTGTCTGTCATAACCACAACGGCATGAGCGGAGTCAACCTTTACCAAATTCAGACTGTCCAAATTGCCAACAACCTGCTGCGGTTTGATAACCATCGCCGTGTAATTGGTCATTTTGGAAAGCAGCTTGCAGCTTTCCTGCAACAAAGAATTGATTTCCGCCGCCTGATTTTGAAAAGCACGGGAAATCATCTGCCGTTCATCTCTGGTAATTTTGCCCTCCTGAGGTTCCATTAAACAGTCGACATAGTATTTATACCCTTTGTCGGAGGGCACACGACCCGCCGAGGTATGGGGCTGATGAATGTAACCTAAGTCCTCCAAGTCGGACATTTCGTTTCGGATTGTGGCAGGGCTGACACCAAGGTCATATTTTTTCGCCAGGGTGCGGGAACCCACAGGCTCTGCCGTATCCACATAGTCTTTGATAACTGCGTGCAAAATCTTCTTTTTTCGTTCGTCCATCCTTGTATTCACCTTCTTCTTGCCCACACAACATAGTCAAGGCAAACCGAACAATACTTTTTAGTATTTTATTTTTGTTTGCTATGAAATTCTGCGATTTTTCCGACTTCTTTTCCATACTTTCGAAAATTCACAGCTTTTTGGTTTGCCGCCGCCCCTGTTAGCACTCTATCGTAACGAGTGCTAATCACTAATTAAAGAATAGCACTACCAAAGCAATTTGTCAACACATTACATATATATTTTTATAAAAAACTAACTATTATATACTATTTATATATTTTTTATATATTTAATCAAGACAAACTTGAGGTTATTTCGGAAGCAACATATACAAAACACTGTAAGCTAGCATTACCGCCGCAAATTTAACGCCGCAGGGCTTGAGGTTCCGGCTCTTTATGTTTATAATAATTATTAGCTGAATGATACGGCAAATATTCGGCTGTAACTTTTCATACATAAACTTTTTTGTAATAAGCTTGGACTATTATTTATATTATTCATAATTGTTTTAAGAAATTATAAACAACGTATTAACAAAAAAAATAAAAAGAAATTTAAGGAGAACATTATGACGGAAGATACAAACAGCTTAAACACCAACCGCAGCAACGAAATAGAACGCAACTGCCATAATATGCGGCGTCTGCTGATAGTCTGCACAGGCAACACCTGCCGCAGTCCCATGGCGGCGGCGCTTGCCCGCAAATATATGCCCTGGGCTGAGGTGATTTCCGCCGGCACAGCCACAGTCAGCGGACTGCCCGCCTCCATCGGCGCCATGGACGCCATGCAGAAAATGGGGCTTTCCATCGACGACCACGCCAGCCGACCCGTAAACATTTATCTGCTGGACGAGGCGGATTTGGTGCTGACGATGACGGAGAATCAAAAAAGAGCCATTTTAAACTTCTGCCCCGAAACAGCCGACAAGGTTTTCACGCTGGGCGAATTTGCAGGCACAGCCATTGATATTCCCGACCCTTTCGGTATGCCCGTTGAGGAATATTTGAAATGTGCCAAAAATCTGGAAGTTTTGATTAAAGCCGTTGCCGAAAAATGCCGCCCCGAAAACGGCGGAGAAAACAACGCCGAGTAACAAAAACCACAAGCGGCGGCAGGAAAACCGAAGATTGCAGCGAATTAATTTAAATATGCTTTAATAAATAATAAATTTATTCTTATATTTATTTAAATTACCCAAATTTTTGTTTTTATTAAAAATATTTGCTTTATCATCATTAGAATTATAGGGGGAACAAAAAAAATGAAAATTGCCATCGGCTGCGATCATGCAGGTTTCGAGTTGAAAGAAGTTATAAAAAAACATTTGGAAGAGCTGGGTCATGAATACAAGGATTTCGGCACCTTTGACGAAAGCAGTGTGGATTACCCCGACTATGCATTTTACGTTGGCAAAGCCGTGCAAAGCGGTCAATACGACAGAGGCATTTTGATTTGCGGCACAGGCATCGGCATGTGCATTGCCGCCAACAAAATTCAAGGCATACGCTGTGCCCTCTGCCACGACGTATTTTCCGCCAAAGCCACCCGTCAGCACAACAATTCCAACATTTTGGCAATGGGCGCCCGTGTTATCGGCAACACATTGGCTCTGAAGGTTCTGGACGCCTGGCTGGAAACAGAGTTTGAAGGCGGCCGCCACGAACGCCGTGTGGAAAAAATCAGCAACATCGAAGACACCATGGCAGTGGAAAGAGCCGAACAGCTCTCTCACCTCATCAAAAAAGAAAACGATTAAGCTTTGTGCCGCAAATATTGCAAAACAAGCTATAAATCAATAAAAAATTAAATATAAAAGGAGTGTTAATATGAGTTACTATGAAGAAACAAAAAAAGTACTGAAAGCATTCCTTGATCAGTACAAAGACAATTTTGACGAAGACACACTTTTGGTTGTGGGGTGCAGCAGCTCCGAGGTTATGGGCGGCACCATAGGTCATAATTCCAACATTGAAACAGGTGCGGAAATTGCCAAAGCCGTAATTGAAGTTACCTGCGAATACGGCATTCGTCTGGCGGCACAGTGCTGTGAACACTTGAACAGGGCGTTGGTTGTGGAAAAAGACACCGCCAAGACCAAAGGCTACGAACAGGTTACCGTTGTGCCTTTTCCCAAAGCGGGCGGCAGCTTCGGCACAGCCGTTTACCGTTCTTTAAACAATCCTGTTATGGTGGAAGAGGTACAGGCGGATTACGGCATAGACATCGGTTTAACAATGATCGGAATGCACATGAAACGAGTGGCGGTTCCCGTTCGTCTGACTGAAAACCACATCGGCGCAGCCTTGGTCTGCGGCGCCAAATCCCGCCCGAAATTAATCGGCGGCGAAAGAGCACATTATCATCTGGACGAATAAATAATAATATATTCCATATAAACCCAAACGGAAAGGCTAAGCCTTTCCGTTTTTTTCTCCGTTACATATCCGTTATATATGAAAAAGTTCATCAATCAATAAATGAATTTTATATATTGCCATTGATTTATTAAAATATCAAATAGATAAAATACTTATGGTTCTATTGACATCATTTATGCAAAAATATTATAATTTAAATGTATCTGAAATGAAAAATATTTATG
>JAHZFN010000299.1 GCA_019421315.1 Peptococcaceae bacterium
GGCAAGACCACAGCAGGTGGAAATGTCGAAAATGGTGGCAGACGCCATGAGCGAGCATTACGCATTGTTGGTTGAAGCAGGCACAGGAACAGGCAAAAGCTTGGCGTATCTTTTGCCTGCCGCGCTTTATGCCAAGGGCAGCGGTATGCCTGTTTTCATCAGCACCAACACCATAAATTTGCAGGAACAGCTGATCAAAAAAGATATTCCGCTTTTGAAAAAACAGCTGCAAGAGCAATGCGGCGAGGATTTTTCCGCAGTTGTTGTAAAAGGCCGCAGTAATTATCTCTGCAACCGCAAGTGGCTGAGTGCGGTTCATTCCTGCACTGCCGAAACTCTGCCGCTTTATTTGCGGATTGCTCACTGGCTCACAGTTACGGTAAGCGGAGATTTCAGCGAGCTTAATCTTTTCGGCAGAGATTGGGACAGAGTACAGAATTTTGCATCTTCCGGTGAAACCTGCGGTTCATATCTTTGCCCTCATTATAAACACCGCTGTTATATTAATAATGTCCGCAATCAGGCAAAAAAAGCAAATATAATTATCATCAACCATTCTCTGCTTTTGGCAACTTCCATGATCGGAGAGGGCTGCAACAATATTTTGCCGCCCATCAGCAACCTGATTATCGACGAAGCCCATCAGCTGGAAACAGTTGCCGAAAAGCAGTTTTCCTGCGGCATAACGCAAAAATCCTTTGAAAAAGCACTGCATAATTTATGGCAGCAGGAAAAGCTTACTAATATTGTTAAATATCTGCAAAAAATTCCCGATACCGAAGAAACCGTCAATCTGCTGACGGAGGTTAATGATTTGATGGCGGAATGTAAAGATGCCGCCAAGGATTTCTTTGAAATCAGCGAAAACATTTTTGTTACCAACAAAAAGCCTTATGATAAGCAGCTGCGGATTGTTACCCAAAGGTACGATGAGGATTTATGGCAGCCTGTGGAAAATTCCCTCAGCAACTTAATTTTGCTGACAGAAAAGCTCTGCGGTCTGCTCGGTCAAATAATTGCGGAATTTGACAGTTTGGACGATCCGTTCTTCTCCGTTGATTTGATGGGAAATTTTAAAATAACCTTTGCCAATTTGAAAGAGTTTAATGCCACTGCGCAGGCAATCATCAATGACAAAACGGCAGGCGGTGAGGAGTGTGTGATTTGGCTGGAAAAACGTAATCCCTATGAAAAAGTCGGTTGGGTTGTCTGCCCCGCCGATATACGCATAGCGTTAAATCAATATCTCTATCGTGACAAGCTTTCTCTGATTATGACCTCAGCCACTTTAAGCAGCACCGATTTTAAATTTTTTATTGACGAAATCGGTTTAAATCAATCGGAATTCACCATAAAAACCCATCAACTGACGTCGCCCTTTGATTATAAACGTAACTGCCGCATTATGCTGGCGGCGGATATTCCCGATTATACCAAAACAAGTGAAATCAAGGTGCAGTCGGAAATTGCCGATTGTCTTTATGAAATCATTTCCGCTTCCCAAGGCAGAGCATTGGTGCTGTTTACTTCGTATGCCCAGCAGAGGGGAGTTTATAACCTGCTGAAGCCTCGTCTTGCCAAAGATGGTATCCGGGTTTTGGGGCATGGTATTTCAGGAGG
>JAHZFN010000300.1 GCA_019421315.1 Peptococcaceae bacterium
GAATAGAAACAAAAATCAGACGGCTTTTGCGAGCGCCTCCGAAAAATGTGGCGGCTGTAAAAGCCGTTTTTTTGCTGTATTGCGGCGGTATTGGGAAGTAATTGCGGAAAATAATTTTACTTTTGAGTTATATTCAGAACGGTGCGGCGTTGTTTTTGCATATTTTTGCAAAAGAAGTCGATATTAGTTAATATCAGTCGAAAAACGCTTTACTATGCATATGGAAAAATGTTATAATAAGATGTTAATGTGGGGTTTTTATAGCCGTAATTTACTTGCAATCCGCTTTACGGAAGAAAAATGTTTTCGGCAGGGTCTGTAGTTACTATTTTAATTTATAATTGCAGCTGCGGTTTACGGTTATAATACAAAATAATTATGAAACGAATAGCTATATCATATAATAAATAATAAATAATTACGAAATAGCGGCAGGCGGTAATCTGCTTGTCTGAAATCGGCGGCTGACTGCCGAGCAGAATTATGCTGAAAAAGCAAATAAAGCGAGATTTGGAGAATATAAATTATGTTTTACGATTATGTGAAAATTTACGTTAAGGGCGGCGACGGCGGCGACGGTATGGTGGCTTTTCGCCGAGAAAAATTTGTACCTATGGGCGGTCCCGCTGGCGGCGACGGCGGCGACGGCGGCAGTATCATTTTTGTGGGCGATGCCGGCAGCAACACTCTGGAGACCTTTAAATATAAACAGCATTTTAAGGCAGAGCGCGGTCAAAACGGCATGAACAAAAGCAAATACGGTAAAAACGGTCAGAATACCTATTTGAAAGTTCCCATCGGCACTATTGTGCGGGATGATGAAACAAAAGAGATTTTGGCGGATATTACCGAAGTAGGTCAGGAGCTGGTGGTTGCCAAGGGCGGCCGCGGCGGCAGAGGCAACATTCATTTCCAAAGCGCCAAGCACAGAGCCCCCGAAATTGCCGAAAAAGGCGAACCCGGCGAAGAACGCTGGCTGCGTTTGGAGCTGAAACTGATTGCCGATGTCGGTTTGGTTGGTATGCCCAATGCAGGCAAAAGCACCATTATTTCCAAGGTTTCCGGCTCGAAGCCGAAAATTGCCGACTATCCTTTTACAACACTTATCCCCAATTTGGGCGTTGTTAATCTGGAACCGGGCATGAGCTTTGTGATGGCGGATGTTCCCGGCTTGATTGAGGGCGCTTCCGAGGGCTTGGGTCTGGGACACCGCTTTTTGCGACATGTCGAAAGAACCCGCCTGATACTTCATGTTGTGGATATGAGCGGTTTGACCGAGAAAGAACCGTGGGAAGACTATCAAATTATCAAAGATGAGCTTTTGAAATACAGGGCAGATTTGGCGGAACGGCCAACTTTGATTGTTGCCAACAAAATGGATATGCCCGACGCCCCCGCAAAATTGGCGGAATTTAAAAAGAAAATCGGCGGGGATTTGGAAATTTTCGAGATTTCCGCTTTGACCGGAATGGGACTGAAAAAACTCATGTATACCGTTTATGACCGTTTGCAGGATGCTCCCGAACCGTTCGGCGTGGTGGATGACAGCGAAATGAAGGTTACCAGGGTTGAGCCGAAGTCGGAATTTGAGGTGGGCAGAGATATTGACGGCGCATGGCTGGTTACAGGCGAAAAGGTTGAAAAACTGGTTATTATGACAGACTGGTCCAGAGAAGAATCCTTAAAACGTCTGTCGCATATTTTGACTAAAATCGGTGTGGACGAGGCTTTGCGGAATGCAGGCGCCAAAGACGGCGAAACTGTGCGCATTGCCGATAAGGAATTCGATTTTTCATATTAAACCGCTTGCAGAAGTTTTGTTAGGATCGAAAGGGAGTGCTTTTATTGTTTAATTTCAGCGATTATTACGGAATTATCATGATCGGGCTGGTCATATTAATTGTTTTCATATTATACTGCACGGTTGGCTTTAAGTCCGATGCCAGAGCCAAAAAAGCCATGCACCGAGTAAAAATGCAAAAAGCCGCCGAGATGAATTTCAACACGGTGGAGGAATACGAAGCATATATTGAAGCGCAGGAAGCTAAGGCGACAAAGAAAAAACAAAAACGAAAAACAAAAAAAACAGCCGCAAACGGTGGAAAACATCAGCATACGGCAGGTCATGACGACCAAACAGTTCTTTCTGTCGAAAACGGCGGCAAAGGCGGCAAAACGCAGGTCAGCCCTGTTTTCTCCGGCAGTATGAACGATATTGCCAAGGAAATTAATATGGAGGATATTCAGCATTTGATTGCCGAACAGCAAAACAATCATATCAGTGTTGATATTGATGATGACGGCAATATGGATTCCGTGCATATTCCCAACGAAGCCATCGGCGAGCAAATCCGCCAAGTGGCTATGGACGCAGTTGCCCAAAGCGGCGGTCAAAAAACGGACGATTTGACTGAAACCGTGGTTATTTCCAAAGCCAAAATGGCGGAAGAATTGAACAAACAGGATGACGAAGCAGAGGGAAAAGCACAATCGGCAGCTGTGAAACCTGAAGCAAAAGCCGAGCCGCAACCCGAACCGCAGAATTCCATTGTCGATGAAAGTGCCGTTGATACGGGGAACGGCGGCAAGCTGGATTTGGAGCAAATCAAGGAAATGCTGAAAAACGCACGCTGCGGCGAGGAAAAAGTCAGTGCGCCCGCCGATGACAGCGATGTTGTTGTGCCGCCGGCAACGCCCTATGTGCAGTCCATACCCAGAATTCTCAACACCAAAGAAGCCATTGCTGTTCTTTCCGAGGCTCCCAAGGTTACCACCTTTTATCCTGACGGCAAGGTTATGCGTGATAACAAACCCGTAACCAAGCGTTCTTTTTACAGAAACGAATATGATGCCCAGAGCAAGGCAGAGGAACAGCCCCAAGCCGAAGCGAAAGCGGCAGACAATGATACTGTCATTACCGAGGATAAAGTTTTAATGGCAGAAACGGCAAAACAAGCGGATGCAGAAATTAAAGCCGAAACTAAAGAGGAAACTTCTGACAAGACGGCGAAAGCCGAAATACAGGAAACTGCCGCCAAAGATACAGCATCGGCACCACAGGCAGAAGTGAAATCCGAAGCCGCCGCACCGCAGGCGGAAATTGAAGAAAATAAAGAAAATAAAAAAGAAAATGAAATTTGGGGAAGTATCGAAGTTGAGGCTGAAACGGCGGCTGACACCGAAAACTCGCAAGCGGCGCAGGCAGAACCCGCAAAAGCCGCAGAACCCCAAGAAGCAATAAAAGAAGAAGTAAAAGAAGAAGTAAAAAAAGTAATCAAAAACGAAGAAATAAACAAAGAAGAAATAAACAAAAAAATTAAAAACGAAGCGGTAACAGAAGAAGCCAACGAAGCGCAGTCGGCAGTTGCAGAAAATACCGCTGAGAATGACCAACAATCGACTGCAAAAGAGACTGAACCGCAAAACTCTGATGTACAACCGCAAACGACAGCTGCGGCTGAAGCAGAGGACAATGAAAATGAAGTTGTCGCTGAGCAAAATGCCGAAAATACGACGGAAACTGCCGAGCAAAACGGCGGGGAATCGACGGAAACGATAAAAACCGCCGAACCGAAAAAAGGCGGCGCTTTCAGCCGTATGAAAGAAAAATTTGGCAAAAAAGCAAGCAAAGCCGCCAAAACAGCAGTTGAAACGGGAGCTGCGGCGGCAGTAACTGCGGCAGCAGGTGCGGCGGCAGAAAAGGCGGCAGGCGCAGCAGTTTTGAGCGGTGTTCAAGGCGAAGATGATACCCAAAGCCCAAAACCGCAGACGGCAAACCGGGAAAAGAATGATGAACAGGCAGAAAACAACCGACGAAACGATATATTAATGCCCGAAAAACCTAAGGCTTTCGGCCGCCGAATGGCGTGGCTTGCCGTACCGAATATGGGCAGCGCCGAAGTTTTGAAAGCGTTGAATTTGAAAGATATTGCCCCTGCCAACTGGACAAACGGTTTGGCAAAAGCCTATGAAAAGAACGATGCTCTTTTCGTTACTCCCAATTTGGGCGGCTGGACTTTGGTGATTGGTCATGCCTTGTGGCAGAAAATTGATGTCAGTCAGCCTGTCGAAAGAAGCGTTTGGCTGCAAAAGCTGGCGGATTCTTTCCGTGAGGTTTTCTACTTCTCTTCCGACGACGATACGAAAAATCACGGCTGGTTTTATATCCGAGACGGTCTTTTGGTTCGTGCCTACGGCTATTCCGGCGAGCTGGATGAGGTTATGTGGAATTTCGGACAGGAATCCCAGGAAGAACATAAGCTGATTCAAGGCTTTGCCATGGGCAAAACCAAGGTTGTTCCTACCGAAAAGGACGTCTTGACTTTGGCGGCCGCTTGGTCGGTTGACCCTACATTCAGCCATGATAATTCCCGCCCCGACATCGGTTTCATGGGCAGACTTTAATTTTAGCGGAAGCGGAATTTGCAATAAGAATCTGCCGCCGAGCGGCGGCATGAACAAAATACTATATAAAAAATAAGCAAATTTTATTTGCGGATTTATTGCGGAGGTATAATGAAAGGAAAGCAAAAGAGTTATTTACGCAGTTTGGCAATGACTATGCAGCCGATTTTTCAAATCGGCAAAGGCGGCGTTAACGAAAATTTAATCATTCAGCTGCAAGACGCTTTGGAGGCACGGGAGCTGATTAAAATCCGCGTCCTCAACAACAGTGACGAAACGGCGCAGGGCGTTGCCGAAGAAATTGCCGACGCCACAGGCTCCCACTTAGTTCAGGTGATCGGTCATAACATTGTTTTATACAAAAAATCTTTGAAAAAACCGAAAATCGAATTACCTCGTTAAAAGGAGTTATAAATGAACCAAGTAAAAAAAATCGGTATCATGGGCGGCACCTTTGACCCCATTC
>JAHZFN010000003.1 GCA_019421315.1 Peptococcaceae bacterium
ACAATGACATCGGCGGCGGCATTTGCCAGGTGGTTACGGTTCTTTATAATGCTGTGGCTTCGTCTGATTTTACTATTACAGAGCGGCATCGGCACAGCAAAGCTCCTGTATATGTCGATGAGGGAAAAGATGCCGCCGTTGCCTATGGCTATAAGGATTTTAAATGCTATTACAGAGGCGGCGGTCCTGTTTGTTTTAAATTTACGGCGAAAAACGGTTTGCTCAGCGTGGAAATCTACGGCGGCGGCGCCGATGCATAGGGTGCGGATTTTGTAAAAAAATGTTGTATATGCCAAAAAAACAATGTATAATAAAATTAAGTGTAATGTAAAGTGTATTGTTAGTGGATTGTGCAGAAATTAAATTCGTTTTGGAGGCAGTATGACAGAAATTCATAATAATAATTTGGAAAGAAGAAAGCACGGTAAACGCAAGATGAAAAAATCAGGCTTGGCGATTATTCTGATTGTTGTAATCGCTCTTTGCGGCGGCATTTATTACGGCACGGCTTTCGGTGCGGAAAACATGGGTGCCGAAGCTGTTGTCAGCATTCCCGACGGAGCAGGCGCCAAGCAGATAGGCGGCATTTTGGCAGATAACGGCGTTGTGAAGCACAAATGGAGCTTTGTGTCTTATGCCAAAAAACAGGGCGCAGTGGATTCTTTGCAGCCCGGTACATATACTTTCGGTCCCGGCAAAGTTACTTTGGAGGAGGTTTTGAAATCTCTGCAAAGCGGCGGCGGTGACGGAACTACCATTAATTTGACAATTCCTGAGGGTCTGACAGTTGAACAAATTGCCGAAGCAGTGGAAAAGGCAGGCTTGGCGGACAAGCAGACTTTTTTGGCTGCGGCAGGCAATTACAATACATCTGCCTATGACTACATTCCTCAGGGAGATTCTTATGTTAAACTGGAGGGCTTTTTGTTCCCCGAAACCTATAATGTTGACAAAAGCTGGAGTGCCGACCAAATCATCGGCATGATGCTGAAACAGTTTGATAAGGTCTTTACCGAAGATATGAAAGCCCGCGCCAAGGAAACGGGCAAAACCGTTTATGATGTTGTTACAATGGCTTCAATTATTGAAAGAGAGGCTTTGTATGACGACGACAGAGCTGTTATAGCGGGTGTATTTTATAACCGTTTGGCAATCGGCATGAAATTGCAGTCCTGCGCCACGGTGCAGTATATTTTGGGCGAACCAAAAGCCAACCTGACAAATTCTGATATTGCCATTGATAACCCCTATAATACGTATCTTTATGAGGGCTTGCCGCCCGGTCCCATCGCTTCTCCGGGAAAAGCTTCTTTGGAGGCGGCTTTGTATCCCGATAATAATGATTATATGTATTTTGTGGCAATGCCCGACGGTCATCATCATTTCAGCACGACCTACGAAGAGCATTTGCAGGCGAAAGAAAAATATTTGGGAAATTAATGCAGCAATTAATAATAATCAAATAATAATTATAAATAATTATAAATAATTAGATATAATTAGATATAAAAGACAATACAATAAGTAAAAACATTGAGGTGGAAAATGATTAAGAAACCGGAGCTATTGGCTCCTGCCGGAGATTTGGAAAAGCTGAAAATGGCGGTTTTGTACGGCGCCGATGCTGTTTATATCGGCGGTTTGAATTTCAGCCTGCGGGAAAGAGCAACCAATTTTGATGAGGCTCAGATGAGAGATGCAATAGCTTTTGCTCATGCTCACGGCGTCAAGGTTTACGTTACCGTAAATATTTACGCCCACAACGAGCATATTGCCGCAATGCCCGAATATTTGCAGAAACTGGCAGATTTGCAGGCAGACGCTTTGATCATTTCCGATCCCGGAGTTTTTGCTTTGGCGAAAAGAACTGTACCCGATATGGAGCTGCATATCAGCACTCAGGCAAGCACAACCAATTATGAGGCTGTGGAATTTTGGCGGCAGGCAGGAGCCGCCAGGGTGATTTTGGCGAGAGAGGTCAGTCTGTATGACTGCGGTGTCATTTCAAAACATTCGCCTGCCGATTTGGAAATTTTTGTTCACGGTGCCGTTTGTATGTCTTATTCAGGTCGTTGTCTGCTCAGCAGCTTTATGACGAAGCGCAGCGGTAACTTAGGAGACTGCGCTCAGCCTTGCCGTTGGCAGTACCGTTTGGAGGAGGCGAAGCGCCCCGGTTCGTATTTTCCCATCGAAGAGGATAAATGGGGATCATATATTTTCAACAGTAAGGATTTGTGTTTGATTGATCTTCTGCCGGAAATTCTTTTCCGTGGCGTGGCTTCTTTGAAAATCGAGGGCCGCATGAAAAGTGCTTATTATGTTGCCAATGTGGTTCGTGTTTATCGTCAGGCTGTGGATGCCTGCTGGCAGGCTGTGCAGAAATATTTGGCTGACAACAATCTGACAGCGGAAAATTGCCCCACAGAAATTGATTTTGCCAAATTTAAAGAGGAATATTTTACCGTCAAAGAGGAATGGCATGAGGAACTGCAAAAAATCAGCCACCGCCATTATTTCACGGGATTTGCCGTTGGCAAGCCTAACGAAAACGGTTATATTTACGATACCACATACAGTTTCCGAGGTTATGATTTTGCGGGTGTGGTTTTGGCAAGCGAAGATGGCAGAATTAAAATTCAACAGCGAAACCATTTGGCTTTGGGCGACGAGGTGGAAATTATTTCGCCCCAAGAGCCTGTTTATAAATTGTGTTTGCGGGATATTCGGGACGAAGATGGCAATCTGCGGGAGGTTCTCAACCACCCGAAAGAAATTGCCTGGGTAGAATGTGAAAAAAGCTTTGCTCCCGGCAGCATTATCCGCCGTCCCATCAAAGATGAGAATTTAAAAGAAATGAA
>JAHZFN010000031.1:0-8819 GCA_019421315.1 Peptococcaceae bacterium
AGCACGAGCGTGAATCTTTAAATGCACCCAAATAACAATAAAGACCTTTAGCCGCAAAACTATAATTTACCTTAGCACGCTACCGCAAAGCACTTAATTCGGCAAAAGACAGTGTATCAATAGGTTTCGTTTCGCAAAGATAGCAAACAGACAAAACTGCCGAGGTTTAAAGATGACCACTCGTTAAAAACTGTATAATTATATAATAATAATGAGGAAATAACAGGAAAATGAAATTACATAAAAATTTAAAAAAAATTGCTTTGCCGACCTTTTGCTTGATTTTGGCGTTGGTGGCTTGGGGCTGCGGCTCTGCAAATCAAGACGAAGCGCAAAATGCGGCAAATGAAAATGCGACGGACGCTGCCTCTGCCGTTGCCGATGTGGAAAGCATGGAAACCGTTGCCGAAAGCAACGAAATCCAAAATGTGACGGAGCAAAAAGGCAAGGTTCGTTGTGATGTTACCTGCTATAATTTCAACGGCAAGGAGCAAACGGGATATACTGTTTATTATGTGCCGCTGGAAGATGATTACGGCGTGATGATGGTGGGTGAAGATGGCTGGGACAGTTACTACGCCAAAGGCGGCAAGGTTTACACCTATGCCAAGGGCGCAGTTGTCGAACGCAGTGTGGACGACGAAGCCTATGACAGATACCACATGAAATCCTCTGTGGATTTTGATGAAAATGAAAAAATCACCGACCAAAAATCAACGGCGGATACGCTGACCGTAACCACAGAAACTCCGTGGAGCGAAGAACTGTCCGCAGCCTACGGACAAAGCGCCGACAGCATGAAAACAGTTTACACTCTGGATAAAAATTATATTGCCCTGAAAATTGAGGTATATTTGACAAAAGGCGGAACGGACGAGCTGCTTTTTGCCAAAAATTTCAGCTTCGGCGACTCCGTGGATGTTCCCAGTACCTACGCAATCGTTAAAGATAAATAGCCACAATTTGATTTTAAGGGCAGTACCCGACAACTTTTTCGATGTCGGGTGCTTTTTTTGTTGACAATATCTGAGTTTATGGCAATTATTTGTCGTTATTACATGAAAATTTTCAGAAAATTTAGTAGAATATATTTAAATTTTTGAATTGTTGTGCTATAATATTTTTACATTAAAATAGTATAGGAGTATATTGGCAAAATAGCAACTATTTTTAAATAAAGCCGTTTTATATCAAATTTTTGTTGTATAAACTGCATAATCCGTTAAATATTAATACAGAGAATATTCGGCGGCAAATAAACGGCGACTAATTGCGAAATAATTTGAAAATAATAAAATTTTGCGGAATAATACCCTTAATATTTGAGAATATTTGATAATTGCAAAAAAAATCCCAAAATCGAAAATGATTTAAAGAAAAGCGAAATATTATTTATGGTTTTTTAGGAGGAAAAATGACAGAAAAGAAAAAAGTTCTGGCTGTTTTCGGCACCAGACCCGAAGCCATCAAAATGGCGCCGCTGGTTAAGGAATTGCTGAAAGACGATGAGATAGAAACCAAGATTGCCGTTACCGCCCAGCACCGTGAGATGTTGGATCAGGTAATGGAATGCTTTGAAATCACTCCCGATTACGATTTGAATATGATGAAACACGGTCAAACTTTGGCGGATATTACATCCACGGCATTAAAAGGCTTGATGGAGATTATCCACGGCGAAAAGCCGGATGTTGTTTTGGTGCACGGCGATACCACAACAACCTTTGCCGGTGCTTTGGCGGCGTTTTATGAACAAACTGCCATCGGTCATATCGAAGCAGGACTCAGAACAGGCGATAAATATGCGCCGTTCCCCGAAGAAATGAACAGATGTCTGACAGGCGTTTTGACAGATTATCATTTTGCACCCACCGAAACGGCAAAAAATAATTTGCTGGCAGATGGTGTAAAGGAAGATAAAATTTTGGTAACTGGGAATACTGTTATCGACGCTCTTTTGCAAACTGTGGAAAAGCCTTGCGATTTGGCAGAATACGGTTTGCCTGCCGTTGACTGGCAGAAAAAAGTCATTTTGCTGACCTGTCATCGTCGCGAAAACTGGGGACACCCCATGGAAGAAATTTTCGCTGCTGTGGCGGAAATTGCCGACGAATACGCCGATACGGTTGAAATTGTTTATCCTGTGCATAAAAACCCGTTGGTAAGGGAAATTGCCCACAGACATCTGGACGGCAAAGCCAACATACATTTCTGCGAACCCTTGGATTACCAGCCTTTTGCCAAATTGATGAGCAAAAGCTATCTGGTTTTGACAGACAGCGGCGGTATGCAGGAGGAAGCTCCCGCTCTCGGCAAACCTGTTTTGGTTTTGCGTGAGGTTACGGAACGCCCCGAGGCTGTTGCCGCAGGCACCGCAATGCTGATAGGTAATCATAAACAGCGGGTTTACGACGGCGTTAAGGAATTGCTGGACAACAAAGAAAAATACAATTCCATGGCTCATGCCGCCAACCCATACGGCGACGGCAAAGCCTCCGCCAAGATTGTGGCAGGTCTGAAAGAATTTTTGAAAGCCTAATTTGGTTTAGTTATAAGCGGTTAATTGCTAAGTACCGGTTGACTTTTACCCGAAGTTAAAGAAAGGCAAAGCACTCAGATAACAAAGAAGAATGCGTATTGACAGGCTTTGCCGAGTTGTCATATTTTAGCTGATTTATATACGAAGTTTAACAAATAGAGAGGTCGACAAAATGGTTTATGTTGTGTCGGTTTTGGCAGGTTTTTTGTACGGCTGCCTGTTTTGTTACATTAATCATAAGGTGCTGCAGCGGGCAGTGGATAAGGTTGACCCGGCGAAGGAACACCAAAAAGCCGCCACAGAGGTTATGAAAGCATATCTGTTTCGTTATTTGATTTCTCTTGTGGCTTTGGTTGCGGTGATTTTTGTCTGCAAACTGCTGCCGCTGCATTTTCTTTCGACAATTATTGCGGCGACGGTGGGCATAACGGTTCCCAGCCAAATTTGGCATATAACTCATGATAAGAACACAGGCGAAATTTGGCATAATTCCGCCGATGCCGACCGCAAATGGCAGAATCCCGATGCCGAAGCAAAAAAAGCGGAAGAGGACGAGGAAAATAAAGGCTGGCAAAAATGGGAAAACTGGGAGGACGATAATTGGCGGGAGACCGGCGAAAAAAGCTCCGAAACTGCCGATAGTTCTCTGAATTCCGAAAAAACGGGAAATATTAATTAAGAATAAGTATTTTAAATTTTTAATAAAAAATTTCGGAAGAAAGGAGAAATTATGGAAAACAGTGCAAAGGTCCTGTATGACACAGGGATAAATCTATTTGGCTTGGGTACATTGCAAATCACCAGCTATATGGTTACGGCAACGGTTGTTACGGTTATTTTCTGCATTTTGGCTTTGCTGATCAGAAAAAAATGCACGTCAACCGGAACGCCGGGCAAATTCCAAAATGTTGTGGAATGGGCAGTAAGCAGCTTGTATAACTTTTTTGGTGATGTTTTGGGCAAGGATAAAATCGACACATACTTTCCCTTTATCGCCACATTGTTTGTGTTTATTCTCACCTCCAACTACATCGGACTTTTGCCGATGGCAGGTGAACTGCCGGGTTATGCGTCGCCGACCAGTACCCTTGGGTTTACAATCGGTTTGGCAATAATGTCTTTTGTCGTAACTCATGTTTCCGGTTTTAAATATAACGGAGCAAGCTATCTGAAGCATTTTGTAACACCGTTTGCTTTCATGCTGCCGTTGCTTTTGCTGGATGAACTTTGTAAACCGGTTTCGCTCTCTTTGCGTCTTTACGGCAATGTTATGGGCGGTGAAACGGTAATCGGTCAGCTGTTTGCAATGGTGCCGATTTTGGTGCCGGCTTTGATGCAGGCTCTGGAGCTTTTGCTGGGATTTTTGCAGGCTTTGGTTTTTGCCACGCTTACCTGCGTTTATATTAGCGAATCCACCAACAGTGTCCATTGATTTAGTGGCAAAATTTATTGGCAAAACCGATTTTTGTCGAAAAACCAATGGTTACTATGTCAAATAGACAGATTGTTTTTAATTATTTGAAAAGTAATTAATAAAAGTCATTAATAAAAATTGTAGAAGAAATTTATGCAAACAAACTGCCCTGCCGCAGCTCATCAAAAAAAGACAGCGGCAAACAGGGCGAAACAAAATAGAAAATTACAGAGTATTATTTTTTAAGTTTATTTTTTGAAAGGAGGTAAGTGCATTATGGAAAATGGTCTCATAGCACTTGCAGCAGCACTCGCAATCGCATTGGCAACAATAGGTCCCGGCATCGGTCAAGGTTTGACAGGTGCAAAAGCGGTAGAAGCCATGGCTCGCCAGCCCGAACAGGCAGGTCCTATCCGTACAACAATGATTTTGGCTTTCGCTTTGATGGAATCTTTGGCAATTTACGGTTTGTTGATTGCCATCATTTTGGTTGTAAAAGTCGGCTAAAGCTTGCAGCCAAACAAAAAAGATGATAAGGTCTGCGTCTGAAAACGCCAAGACTGTTTTTGGGCGCAGACTTCAGATCGAAGGGAGGCAAATATCATGCATATCGGTTTAAGTGATGTGATATTTTCAATAGTCAACTTTCTGGTTCTGATGTTTGTCTTGTACAAGTGTTGTTGGAAAATGGTTGTCAAGGTTATGAAGGATCGTCAGCAGGGTATTACGGACAGCTTGAACAAAGCGGAAGAAGCCAAAAAGGAAGCTGATGAAACTCACGCCAAACTGCAAGCAGAAATTAACAATGCCCGCCGTGAAGCCAGAAATATTGTGGAAGAATCCAAAAAAGCCGGTGAGGCGGTTAAGCAAGATATAATTAAAGAGGCGTATGCTGCAGCGGAAGAAATCACTGCCCGCGCCGAAAAAGAAATAGAACGCAGACAGAAGGAAACCGTGGACAATCTGAAAACTCAGGTTGCCGACATGGTTGTTTCGGTTACCGAAAAACTCTTGAAAGAAAATATATCCAAAGAGCAGCAGCTTGCTTTGGTGGATAAATATATTGCAGAGGTGGGCGATGTAGATGAAAAATAGAGCGTTGGCCCGCCGTTACGGCATTGCCCTTTACCAGGTTGCCAAAGAAAAAAAGGAGGAACAGCGGATTTTTGACGAGCTGATTTTGGTGATCGATTCCATCAAGGAAAATGCCGATTTTGAAAAATTGGTTTACGGCAGTATTCTCACCGCCGTGCAAAAGAAGGAACTTATCAGAAAGATTTACGACGGCAGAATTTCGCCGGAGCTGGTAGATTTTCTCTGTATCTGCATAGACAAAGGCAGAGAAAGGGATCTGGAGGAAATCAAAACCGTTTATGATGATTTTTGGTATGAAGACGAAGGCATTGTGCCCGTTTACGTTTCTTCCGCCGTCCCCCTTGACCAAGCCAGAACCGAGGCATTGCAAAAAGCATTTGCCAAAAGACTGGGCAAGCCGGTGGCGATAATTATAAAATTAGATGAATCTCTGATCGGCGGCATTTCCGCCAGGGTCGGAGGTACAGTGTATGATGGCAGTATTTCGGGTCAGTTGGCCAAACTCAGCTATCAGCTGCACAAATAGTGAGGTGAAATAATCTTGAGCATCAGACCGGAAGAAATCAGTTCGATTATTAAAAAACAAATCGAAGAATATAAAGCTGATGTCGATATTTCCGATGTCGGTACGGTTATCACTGTCGGCGACGGTATCTGCCGTATTTACGGCCTGGAAGAAGCAATGGCAAACGAGCTTTTGGAGTTTGAAAACGGTGTCAAAGGTCTTGCCATGAATCTGGAAGAAGATAACGTGGGCTGCGTTGTTCTGGGTCCTTATGCCGGAATCAAAGAAGGCTCCAAGGTTAAACGCACGGGGCGTGTAATGGACGTTCCCGTGGGCGATGCTTTGATCGGCCGTGTGGTTGACCCTTTGGGAAATCCTCTTGACGGCAAAGGGCCCGTTGAAACAAATAAAACCCGTCCTGTGGAATCCAAAGCCCCCGGCGTTATGGAACGCCAAAAGGTTACGGAGCCTATGCAGACAGGTTTGAAATCCATCGATGCCATGGTGCCGATCGGTCGCGGTCAGCGTGAATTGATTATCGGCGACCGCCAAACAGGTAAAACAGCCATTGCAATCGATGCTATCCTGAACCAAAAGGGTCAGGATATGATTTGTATTTATGTTGCCATCGGGCAAAAAGCCTCCACGGTTTCCGCCGTGGTAAACAAGCTGGAGGCGGCAGGCGCCATGGATTATACCATTGTGGTTTCAGCTCCTGCTTCGGATCCTGCTCCCCTTTTGTATATTGCACCTTATGCAGGCGCCGCCATGGGCGAAGAATTTATGCACCAAGGCAAACACGTTTTGATTATTTACGACGATTTGAGCAAACAGGCAGCTGCTTACCGTGAAATTTCCCTGCTGCTCCGCCGTCCGCCGGGTCGTGAAGCTTACCCCGGTGATGTATTCTATTTGCATTCCCGCCTTTTGGAAAGAGCCGCCAAATTAAGCGATGATCTGGGCGGCGGTTCCATGACGGCACTGCCCATTATCGAAACCCAGGCAGGCGACGTTTCCGCCTATATTCCCACCAACGTAATCTCCATTACCGACGGTCAGATTTACCTGGAAACAGACCTGTTCAACAGCGGTTTCCGTCCTGCCATCAATGTTGGTCTTTCGGTATCCCGTGTCGGCGGCGACGCTCAGGTTAAAGCCATGAAGCAGGTTGCGGGCACACTGCGCCTTGACTTGGCGCAATACCGAGAATTGGCAGCCTTTGCTCAGTTCGGTTCCGATATGGACCAGTCCACACGCAATGCTTTGGCACACGGTTCCCGCATGATGGAGCTTTTGAAACAGGATCAGTATGCACCTTTGGCAGTTGCCGAACAGGTTGCCGTGCTTTATGCAGGTGTTCACGGCTTTTTGGCAGATGTGGAAGTGCATGATGTTGTTAAATGGGGCAGGGATTTTGTGGAATATCTGCGGACTTCTGGCAGAGAGCTTTTGGCGGAAATCGACCAAAAGAAAAAGCTGGACGAAGCGTTGGAAGCCAAAATTGCGGAAACCATCAATGCCTACAAAGCAAGCATCAGTTAAAACAAACTTTTTTGTAACGGAAAGAAGGCAGAAAAAGGCGGTGAATTGCTTTGGCAAGTATGCGTGATATCAGACGCCGTATCAAAAGTGTCAGCAACACACAGAAAATTACCAAGGCCATGAAGATGGTTTCGGCGTCAAAATACAGAAAAAATCTCAACAATCTTGTGGCTGTCCGACCCTTTATCACCAACATTGAGGAGGTTATGTACGACCTTTTGGGTTCGGGGATTCGTTATAACAACCCCCTGATGGAACAGCGGAGCGAGATCAAAAATATATTATACATTGTCATCGCCGGTGACCGCGGGCTTTGCGGCGGCTATAACCTGAATGTTCTGCGATATGCGGCGCAGGTTGTGGACAGCCGCCCCGAAGGTGCAGACTACGGCGTGATTACGCTAGGCGTTAAGGCAACGGATTATTTCAAATCCCATGGTTATAACGTTGTTCGGGAATTTACCGATATCGGTGACTGCCCCACAGTCAGCCCTGCCAGAGCCTTGAGCCGAGGCGTGATCAAGCAGTTTTCGGACGGCAGCTATGACGAAGTATATATGATTTACAGTAAATTTAATTCGGTTCTCAGCCAAACTCCGGCGCAGCTCCAGGTTTTGCCCGTTAAAAAAGAAAACATTGGCGCCGGTCATGAATTGGAGTCGGTTAATGATTTCATTTTTGAACCGGATGAAACTGCAATTATGGACACACTTTTTCCCATGTACATTTTTTCTTTGGTGTTCAAGGCGATTATGGAAGCCAAAACAGGCGAACACGGGGCAAGGATGACGTCCATGGATTCTGCCACTGATAATGCTAACGATTTAATCGACAAGCTGACATTATCATTGAACAGAGCAAGGCAGGCGGCCATCACAACGGAAATTACGGAAATTGTGGGCGGTGCGGCTGCTTTGGAATAAGCAGTGCAAATCCTTATTAATAGGAGGTTATATTTCAATGGCAGAAGGAAAAATTATTCAAGTAATCGGCCCTGTTGTCGATATAGCGTTTCCCGTCGGTCAGTTGCCGGGAATTTACAATGCTGTTGTGGCAGAAATGGGCAATAATAAAGTAACAATGGAAACTCTCCAGCATTTGGGCAACGATACGGTACGTTGTGTTGCTCTTTCCAGCACAGACGGTCTTTATCGGGGTATGCCTGCCGTTGACACGGGGGATTCCATCAAAATTCCCGTCGGCAAGGAAACCTTGGGCAGAATGTTCAATGTAATCGGCGAACCCATCGACGGAAAGGGTGAAGTGAAAACAGCGGAGCATTATCCAATCCACCGTCCCGCCCCCGATTTTGAAGAATTGTCGCCGTCCCAGGAGGTTCTGGAAACGGGGATTAAAGTTGTTGACCTGCTGGCACCTTATTCCAAAGGCGGCAAGGTAGGTCTTTTCGGCGGTGCAGGCGTTGGCAAAACAGTTCTGATTATGGAGCTTATCCGCAACATCGCCCAGGAACACGGCGGCTATTCGGTTTTTGCAGGTGTCGGCGAACGTTCCCGTGAGGGCAACGACCTTTATCATGAAATGCAGGAATCGGGCGTAATCAACAAAACGGCGTTGGTTTTCGGTCAGATGAACGAACCGCCGGGCGCCAGACTGCGGGTTGGTTTGACAGGTTTGACATTGGCAGAATACTTCCGTGACAAAGGTCAGGATGTTCTTTTGTTTATTGATAATATTTTCCGTTTCACACAGGCAGGCTCCGAGGT
>JAHZFN010000031.1:8829-25064 GCA_019421315.1 Peptococcaceae bacterium
CGTCTGCCGTGGGTTATCAGCCGAACCTGGCAACGGAAATGGGTGCTTTGCAGGAAAGAATTACATCCACCAAAACCGGCTCCATCACATCTGTGCAGGCAATTTATGTTCCTGCCGACGACTTGACAGACCCTGCTCCGGCAACGGCGTTTGCTCATCTGGATGCCACAACGGTACTTTCCCGTTCCATTGTGGAATTGGGCATTTATCCCGCAGTTGACCCGCTGGATTCCACTTCCCGTGCTTTGGACCCGAAAATTATCGGCGAAGAGCATTATCAGGTGGCAAGAAGTGTTCAGAGCATTTTGCAGAGATATAAGGAATTGCAGGATATTATCGCTATTCTCGGTATGGACGAATTGGGTGATGAAGATAAAATCATTGTAAACCGTGCCAGAAGAATTCAGAGATTTTTGTCACAGCCTTTCCACGTTGCCGAGCAGTTTACCGGCATGGAGGGCAAATATGTTCCTTTGGAAAAAACTGTTGCCGATTTCAAGGCACTTTGTGAGGGTGAATATGACGATTTGCCCGAACAGGCGTTCCTGTTGGTAGGCACTATCGAAGAAGCTGTTGCCAAAGCGGAAAAAATGAAAGCGGCAGGTGATGCTTAATATGGCAGACGCAGTTCGTTTGAATGTTGTAACTCCCACCGGTATGCTTTTTTCCGAGCTTGTGAGTTTGGTTCAGTACAAAGGACCTTTGGGATACACGACGATTTTGAAAGACCATGCTCCGCTTATGACGATTCTGGATTTTTCGGGTATTCGTTATATCAAAGATGGCGAAGATCATTATTTGTCGGTCGGTCAGGGCTATTTGGAGGTTGAGGACAATGTGGTTCTCGTCCTCACCAATACCATGGAAAGAGCCGAAGAGATAGACGTGCCCCGTGCCAAGGCGGCGGAACAAAGGGCACGCGACCGCTTGGAAGGCAGAGTTCCCGACAAAAAGCCGCTCAGCTCCCAGCGGGCTTTGCGCCACGCTTTGATTCGCCAGGAAATTGCGGCTTTGGTCAATTCCAAAGAAGAGCTTAAATAAAAATTTTAAGAAAATTTAATAATAAGACAGCAAACGGCAAAGATGAATTTATAAGCCATCTTTGCCGCTTTTTTTGTGGTTAGCTGACTTAAATGCGAAGTTTAACAAGCAATCAGGTTTCAATAAAGAATGCGTATTAACAGGCTTATGCTAAATAAACATATTTTAGCCTAAACTATATGCGGAGTTTAAAGAGTAGAGAGGCTAATAAAAAATTTTGTTTGGGGTGGAATTATGTTATAATTATGTTATAATGGAAGAACATAACATATCGGTTGGTTGCTGCGGCTGCAGACTGTCGGGTTGCTGCGGAAAGATGCGCTAAAGCAGAAAATGTGAACGTGTAAAAGATTCAAAATATAAAATCTAAAAAACCGTAAAATTACGAAAATTTGAGAAAGTGTAAAGTTGTGAAAGGAAGTGTTTGATTATGAAAAAAATCCGTTTGTATTCCGTTGCTCCCATTGCGTTTTTGCTGGCTTTCAGTGTAGCCTGCGGTGTGGGCTCGGTGCAGCCGCCGACAGCGAATGAACCGAATTACAGACTGCCTGACGGCTCTGATATGTATGCGGCGAATTTGAATATTGACGTATCTGCCGATAAACTGTATGAGGCTTCCGATGTTACAGCCGAGGAATACGGCGTCGACATAAGCGGTATAACCAACGAAATCAAAAAAATTTACAGTGGTTTTGATATGGCGAATTATAAAATTACCGTCAATGTTTTTGCCGATGAGCCAAGGTCGGTGTTGGTGCTTTTCAATTATTGGATAGACGGTAAAATTTGCACCAACCGAGCCTATACCGTGCTGATTGAAAACAACAAGGCAACTCAAATTACTGCCAACAAAGCTTTTATCGACGGGAAAAATTCGGCGAACATCAAGTTGGTCAGCGATAATGAATTGATGGCTTTGGTGCGTGATTTTGAAAGTAAAAAGCTGAATGAAGTTTTGGACGAAAGCATAGTCAGCGGTCCCGTTGTTGCCCATGTAAACGGCTATTTTTACGATTATTATTCCGACAGCCTTTATTACAGCGATACTTTGTTTTATGAAGATCCTGCTATGGATAATGCCGTTGTCGACAAACAAATTACCAAATATCTGCGGGGCAGCGGAGAGCAGATTTTCAATGGTGTAAAATAAACGAGAAAACAAGCGTTAGCCGAATGTTATAAGAATTTAAAGAGTGCTGCGACCTCAAAGCAATCAGATTTAAATAAGGAATGCATACTAACAGGTTTAGCTTAAATAAAAATATTTTAGCCTAAACCATATACGAAGTTTAAAGAGTGGCGAGGTCGATAAAAAAAGTATCGACGGACTTCGCCGAGTTATCAAGCGTTCAGCAACTTAAATTACGGAGAATAAAGAACAGAGAGGTCGATAAAAAAAGTATCGACGGACTTCGCCGAGTTATCAAGCGTTCAGCGACTTAAATTGCGAAGAATAAAGAACAGAGAGGTCGATAAAAAAGTATCGACGGACTTCGCCGAGTTATCAAGCGTTCAGCAACTTAAATTACGGAGAATAAAGAACAGAGAGGTCGATAAAAAAAGTAAAAAAGGAGAGTGTATTTTTATGAAAAAAATTGTGATTTTGTTGATGGTTGTGTTGTCGTTGGCTCTGGTTTCGGCAGGCTGCGGCGAACGAAATGTTGAAAGCAAAAATATGGATGTTCCCGACGGCATGACGGCGGTTTTTGCCGAAGATGATTTTTCGGGGGAAGGCGGTTCAAGCCACCAAACCCTTTACGAAATGACGGCGGAGGATACCGCCGTGGCGTATGAACTGCTGCATGAAAGAGAAATTGATAATATGGATGACAGCTTTGAAAGTATCGACCCATACAGCATAAAATTTTCCGACGGCAAAACCTACTCCTTTGATCAAAATTTTGATTATTACAATTACAGTAACTCTGCGGAAAACGAATTTGGCTGCGGCCGGCTGACGGATGAAGAAGCCGAAGCTTTGCGAAACATCGCTGCCAATTATACAGATGTGCCCGCAAGCAACAAGCCCGCCTATGATATGAGCGGCAATCCAATCACCGTTTATTACAGAAACGGCGATAATTGGGAACAGGTTGATTTAATTGATAAAGCTGCCAAAAGTGTGGAAAGTATCTTAAATATCGAAGAACCCGCAAACGTGGGCGAAGAAAACAGCGGCAATGTTTTGTATTATCTTGATTTTCATAACGGCACTGCCGTAACCCTTTATGACGATGGTTTCGGTGAAATCTGCGTTGGTGCGGATTCCCACAAATATCAAAGTATTATTGAAGCGGGCGATGACCCCGGTGCGTATTTGACAAAAGCTGTCGAATCGGCAAAGCTGCCCGACGGCACCTTGGATACAATAAAAGAAGCTTTAAGCAACCCAACCGAAACTTGGCAGTAAACAAAAAACTGCTGAATATTATATGTATATAAAATAATAAAATTCACTAAGCAATAAGACAGGTAAAAGAAATTGCAGTAACTGATTTTGCCTAGTTGCGACAGCGAGCAGACTATTGAACGAAATATAATACCATTTACGTTGTTAAAAGAAGGAGAATGATTTATGGCGGAACAAAAAAAGGTAAAGGTTGACAGAGAAGAATTGAAAAAACGTTATCAAAAAGGCGTTGAGCTGATGAGCAGTGATGATGAAAGCGAAGTTCACCGCGGTTATGATATTATGGGCGAACTGGCGGCAGGCGGCTATGCTGACGCCCAAATTTATATGGGGCAGTTTGTGGAAAACCGTTTGGGGCAGGCGGGATATGCTTTTGAATGGTATCGCCGTGCCTCTTTGCAGGGCAGACCTTTGGCTTATCAGTGCATGGCGAACCTTTTGGCAACGGGCAGAGGCATTGCGGAAGATGTCGATATGGCAATGAAATGCTATAAAACGGCGGCGGAAGGCGGTTTGGCGGAATCCCAGTTTATTTTGGGTACATATCATTTAAGCAAAATGGAGAGAACCGAAGCCAAAAAATGGCTGGATATGGCGGCAGAGCAAGGTCATGAGGGAGCGATAGCCTGCTTAAAAGAGTCCTTTGCCAACGGTATCGGTGATGAGTAAGAATTAATAATATTAAAAGCAAAAGCGAAAAACCCTTTAAGACTTAAAAAGTCTTAAAGGGTTTAAATTTTTTTTGCAAAGGCGTTTTGCCACGGTCAAACTTGCCGATTTATAAATTGTGCTTTATATTTTCTGCGCTGTTTAAATCAGTTTCTAACGAATGCCAAAAATTTTGCACGGCTGCTTCGTCAAAACCGTCCCATGTCATGTCGTAAAGACATTCTGCGGCAAAGCGGGCGGCGCCGATTTTTTGTAAATCGCCTTGATGTACGGTAAAGGCGATAATGCTGTTCCACGGCAGATTTTCCAAAGCCGCCAATATACCGTTGTCATTTTCCGCAAACAAAACTCCCGCTTCGCAGGCGCCTTGTTCGCCGCCGCCGAAAATCGGCGTAACCCGCAAGACGGCTTGGGTGTTGCTGTCGGGCGTTTGCCTTTTCAGGTTCGCCATAACTCGGCGGAAATTGTCAATGTTGTCTTTCTCTTGCGGGTAAACCTCCGCAATACATCGGAGAATATCCTCGGCGGCTGTCTGCCGCAAAAGCTCTTGAAAATTCATAATATTCACCTCAATTCATAACAGTTCTGCATTAATTACCGTTTTGCCGCAGGCTAACTGGCACTTCTCGGTTAAATTTACCCGAAATGGGCGAAGAAAGGCAAAAAAATTTGCTATCTTGGCTTTTTCTGCCGCTATGTCTTTTAATTGCGGCGGAATAATGTTATAATATATTATTATGGATAATAATGCTTTTCGCCGCCTTTTTGCAAATAGATTACGGCAAAAATGCAGAAAAATTTAAGCGGCGGCGCAGAAAACGCAGAAAAATGCTTATAATATAATAATGTTTATAAATGATTTTGAAAATACAAATTTTTATTTTGGGAGGTTCAAAGATGAGCTGGGTAAAGAAAACAAAAGAAAATATTTACGATATGCTGACAGAGGCGGCTTTTGCCGCCAAGGCAAACGGTGATTTGAATATCGAAACCGTGCCTGATTTTGTGGTGGAAATTCCCAGGGACAAAACCCACGGCGATTTTGCCGCCAACATCGCCATGCTTTTGGCAAAGCAGGCGAAAAAAGCTCCCAGAATGATTGCGGAAGATATTATCAAAAATTTAAAAACCGACGGTTCCTATGTTGAAAGCGTGGAAATTGCAGGCGCCGGCTTCATCAATTTCCGCCTGAAAGAAAACTGGCTGGCAGACGGGCTGAAAGACGCTTTGGCGCAGGGTGAAGAATACGGCAACAGCGATTACGGCAAAGGCAAAAAGGTGCAGGTGGAATTTGTTTCCGCCAACCCCACCGGTGAACTGCATATGGGCAACGCCAGGGGTGCTGCTATCGGCGACAGCCTGGCCTCCGTTTTGGAAGCGGCAGGCTATGATGTGGAAAGAGAATTTTATGTCAATGACGCAGGCAACCAGATTGAAAAATTCGGCTGTTCCTTGGAAGCCCGCTATTTGCAGCAGCTGGGCGTTGACGTGGAGTTCCCCGAAGACGGTTACCACGGCGACGATATTACCAGAACTATGCAGGAATTCATTGCCGAAGTGGGCGATAAATATTTGAACGCAGATTCCCAAGAACGCAAAGCTGACATGGTGAAATATGCCCTTGCCAAAAAACTGGCGGATATCAGAAGCGGACTTTCCCGTTTCGGTGTGGAATATGATGTTTGGTTCAGCGAACAATCTCTCCACGACAGCGGCGCTGTTAAAGCCGTTGTGGACGAACTGGAGGAAAAAGGTCAAATCGAAGAAAAAGACGGCGCCAAATGGTTCCATGCCGAACGTTTCGGTGCGGAAAAACCTGAGGTTATGGTGCGTGCCAACGGTGTGCCCACTTACTATGCCGCCGATTTGGCTTATCACAAAAATAAATTTGACAGAGGCTTTGAAAAGGTTATCAATATTTGGGGCGCCGACCACCACGGTCATGTTGCCCGTTTGAAGGGTGCTGTTGAAGCAATCGGCTACGACCCCGATAAATTGGACGTGATTTTGATGCAGTTGGTTCGTCTTTTCCAAGGCGGCGAAATTGTCAGAATGTCCAAACGCAGCGGCAAATATGTAACGCTGCAGGAATTAATGGACGATGTTGGTGTGGACGCTTCCCGTTTCTTCTTTGTTATGCGTTCTGCCGACAGCCAGATGGACTTTGATTTGGATTTGGCAAAAAGCGAAAGCTCTGATAACCCCGTTTACTATGTGCAGTATGCTCATGCCAGAATTTGCAGCATTTTGCAGCAGGCAAAAGAACAGGGCGCCGAGCTGCCCCCTTTGGCAGATGTTAATCTGAGCCTTTTGACAGACGAAAGCGAAATCAATTTGATTAAAAAGATTTTGGAACTGCCCGAAGAAATCGTTTACTGCGCCGTTCACCAAGAACCCCACCGCATTGCCGCTTATGCTTTGGATATGGCAGGTCTTTTCCACAGCTTCTATGGTCGCTGCCGTGTTTTGGGTGTGGACGCCGATTTGCAGGCTGCCAGACTTTACCTCTGCAAAGCCGCAGCAGGCTGCATTGCCAAGGCTCTACATTTGATCGGCGTTAAGGCTCCGCAGCATATGTAGAGTGTATATCAGAGTTGAATTAAGAAAAATTTATTGAAATTCGGAAGTTAAAATATAGAAATAAAAAGAATAAAAAAATCAGCGAAAAAATAAAATCAAAAGGCGTCGGCAGTGCCAAGCCGCCTTTGATTACGGAGGAAATAACATTGACTATGCAAGCAAGAGTTTTGACGGAAAGCCCGGAAAATATTAAACTGTTTAACCATTTTATGGAGGTTCATCCCAAAGGCCACGTTCTGCAAAGCTGGGAATGGGGCAAGGTGAAAGAGGTTACAGGCTGGAAGCCCATCCGCATTGTGGTTGAGGATAACGGCGAAGTGGTGGCGGCAGTTTCCCTTTTGAAACGGCAGCTGCCCGCAGGTCTCGGTTCCATTTTCTACTCTCCCAGAGGTCCCGTTTTGGATATGGCAAACAAAGAGGCGTGGCAGGCTTTGACAAAAGCCGTTGCTGAAGAGGGCAAAAAGCACAAAACCGTTTTTTGGAAGGTTGACCCCGATATTGACAAAGATTTTGATATTGCGGGCGAATGGATTGACGCACTGGAGAGCGCAGGCTTCAAAAATGCCTCCAAGGGCGAGGGCTTCGAGGGTGTGCAGCCCCGTTATGTTTTCCGCATGGATATCAGCAAGGACATCGACACATTGTTGGCGGAATGTCATCAAAAAACTCGTTACAATATCCGCCTGGCAAGAAAAAAAGGCGTAACCATCGTAACAGGCGCCGGCAAGGAATGTTTGCCTGAGTTTTATAATATTTTGACAACCACCGCCAGCCGTGATAAATTTTTAATTCGTCCGTACAGTTATTTTGAAAGCTTTTATGACAATTTGCAGCCTGCCGGTCAGGCGGAGCTTTTCATGGCGTATCATGAGGGTGAAGCCATTGCGGGAACCTTGGCATTCCGCATGGGCGATAAGGCGTGGTACATTTACGGCGCCTCCTCCAACAAAAAGCGTAATTTAATGCCCAACTATCTTATCCAATGGACAATGATTGAATCGGCAAAAGAACACGGCTGCACCATGTACGATTTTCGAGGCGTGCCGGGTGATGTGGGCGAAGACCATCCCCTTTACGGTTTGGTAAAATTCAAAAGAGGTTTTGGCGGCAAATACACCGAATTTATCGGCGAATACGACTTGGTTTACCGCAAAGGCAATTATGCGGCGTATAACGTTTTGGAACCCATGTACCAAAAAGGCGTGCGCAAGCTGATCGCTTTGAAAAAGAAGCTGAAAGGCAAAAAATAATAAATTATTAATCATTATTAAAAATTTTAGGGTAAAAGCAAAAATGCTTAGTTTAGTGTGAAAGTGGGTGTTGCAATGAATATTCCCGTGGAATACAGTCGCTGGATTGAAGTGGATTTGGGAAAATTAGCGGAAAATTACCGCAAGGTTACGGAATACATCAAAGAGGACAACGACGGCAAAGCAGTTGACGTTATGGCGGTTGTTAAATCGGACGGCTATGGTTTCGGCGCCGTCATGGCGGCAAAAACCTTCATGGAGGCGGGGGCAAAGTACCTGGCGGTAACAACCATAGACGAGGGCATCGACCTCCGCATGAACAACATAGAAGCTCCCATTTTGGTTTTTTCCTCCTTTGTTCCCGGTGAGGCGGAATCCTACTATCGCTATGATTTGATACCTACCATCGGTTCGATTGAGGGGCTGCAAAGCCTCTTGGACACGGCATACGGGCGGGAAATCACCTGCCACATCAAAATCAACACAGGCATGAACCGCATGGGTTTGACTGTGGACGAGCTGGTCAAGGCTCTGCAAATGATTAATTTCCAGGATAATGTAAAAATCGGCGGCATATATTCGCATTTTGCCACAGCCACCGAACGCAGAACGGAATACTGCGCCGAACAGCTGGCGGTTTTTGACAAAGCCTGCTCTGTTTTGGACATCAGCGGCGTGAAAAATTACGTTGCCCATCTTGCCAATTCCGCAGGCGCTCTGCGTTTCCCCGAAGCTCGTTTCGGCTGCGTGCGTTTGGGTTCCATATTGTACGGACAAGCTCCCATCGCCCGTGATTTCGGCTTGGAATTAGCTTCGCCCTTTGTGCTGAAAGGCAAGGTTGCCTCTGTTCAGAGAATAACCAAGGGCGATGCCGTCGGCTACGGCAGGGATTTTGTTGCCAAGGACGATATGGTTGTGGCGGCGGTTCCCGTGGGCTATGCGGAGGGGTTCGGCGTTGAACCCCATGCACGTCCCGAAACCATGAGCGGCGCTTTCCGCTCCATGAGCCGCAATGTTGGTAAAATCGCTGTCGGCAAAGCCAACAAAGGCTTTTATTTCGGCGACGAATTTTTGCCCGTTGTGGGCAGGGTTTCCATGCAGATTACCACAGTTGATATTACGGGTCAAGAGATTAACATTGGTGACGTTGTGGAAATTCCCGTGCGCAAAATTGCCGCCAACCCCAGAATTCCCAGAGTATATATTAAAGACGAGGAAATCGTACAGGTTCGGGATATGCTGGGACTGCACGAATAATTCCCGACAAAATACAGGAGAATATATAATATATTGGGAGAAGACGTATAATGGCAGAAAAAAAGGTTATGATTGAAGTGGACGAGGAATTTGCCGAAGCCGCCCAAGAAACCGTGCGTTTATTGCAGGTTGTGAAAGAGCCGCGGAGCGAGCACGGCTGCCCTTGGGACAAGGAACAAACCCACGATTCACTGAAAAAATATTTGATAGAAGAAGCCTACGAAGCAATTGACGCCATTGAACGGCGGGATGACCGAGATTTATACGGCGAGCTGGGTGATGTGCTTTTGCAGGTGGCAATGCACAGCAGGGTTGCCGAAGAGGAAAACCGTTTTGATTTTGCCAAGGTTGCCAAAACCGTAGCCGACAAAATGATTTACCGCCATCCCCATGTTTTCGGCGGCGCCAAAGACATAGCCACCTCTGATGATGTTTTGAAAATTTGGGAAATCCTGAAAACCAAGGAAAATTTGGAAAAGGACAAAAAACCGAAAGAAAAATCGGTGGTGGATGTGCCGAGGGTTTTGCCTGCCCTGATGCGAGCCGACAAAATTCAGTCCAAGGCCTCCCGTGTGGGTTTTGACTGGGATAATGTTGACGGAGCGTTGGCAAAGCTGCGGGAGGAGATTGACGAGGTGCAAAACGCCGCCACGCCCGACGAAAAAAACGCCGAATTCGGCGATGTGCTTTTTGCTTTGGTAAATGTGGCGCGCTTTCTTGATATTGACCCCGAGGCGGCTTTGGATATGACCAACGAAAAATTTGTCCGCCGCTTTAAGGTTGTGGAAGAAAACGTTAAAAAATCCGGCAGAGAGTGGCGGGATTTTTCATTGGACGAGCTGGATAAATTTTGGGATTTGGCAAAAATGCAAGAAAATCAATCTTAAAAATCGCAGTCAAATACCGATTAAAATTAATAAATTCGACATTTTTTGCCTGCGGCAAGCTCCGAAAAAATTTTAATTTTGTTAAAAAAAACTTTAAAAATCTATGTTTATTGCACAAAAAACAAAAAAAATCAGGCGTTAAAACTATAAATTTTGAAAATAATATTGAAAAAAAACCTGTTAAGTGGTACAATTACCATACACTATGTTTGTGCAAAAATTCTTGGGTTATGATCTTTTGTGATCTGAGGATTTAATAATAACTTTCTTAGGAGGGGAAGATTTTGAATAAAACCGATTTAATTAACGCTGTTGCCGATCATGCGGAATTGAGCAAAAAAGATGCAGGCAAAGCAGTAGACGCTTTTGTAGCAGCTGTTACCGAAGCTTTGAAAAAAGGCGAAAAAGTTCAGTTGGTTGGCTTTGGCACCTTTGAAGTAAGAGAAAGAGCCGCTCGTGAAGGCCGCAATCCTCAAACAGGTGAAGCTATCCAAATTCAGGCAGCCAAGGTTCCCGCTTTCAAAGCAGGCAAACCTTTGAAAGATGCCGTTCAATAATTTTTTTGCAAAAACAAAGCCTCAGCTTTTCGCTGGGGCTTTATTTATCGGTTGTGTACCGAAGCTGCTTATTAAAGCAGTTTTTTGAAAAAGAAAATTGGGAGTGAGAGATATGCGTTTGGATAAATTTTTGAAGGTTTCCCGTTTAATCAAAAGGCGTACCGTTGCCAAAGAGGTCAGCGATGCCGGCAAAATCACCGTCAACGGCAGACCTGCCAAAGCATCCACCGACGTCAAGGTGGGCGACCGTTTGGTGCTGTCCTTTGCCAACCGTGAGGTTGAGGTGGAAATTCTGCTTGTTGCCGAAACCATGAAAGCCGACTTGGCAAAGGATATGTATAACGTTGTTCGGCAAACGGCAAAATAATAAAACGCCTTGCTTTGGGAGGGCAGACGGGTCGGGGTGTGCGCCCCGACTTTTTTTTTGCGGCAAAATTTTGTCTGTAAAAATCGGCGTACCTTTACATAATATGTAAGTCTTCGGCATATTTTTGTATTAATTAAGATTTGAGGTGCAAAGATATGAGCGAGCAAAATATACAGGAAAAAAACATGAGCATTGCAAACGATGCCGCCGAAAGCCGCCAAAGGGTTTTGCTGACAGGCAGAGAACGGCTGGATATGGTGGGTGTTAAAAGGGTGGAGGATTTTGACAAAAGCCGAATTCACCTGGAAACGGTTTTGGGAGATTTTGTGATCAAGGGCGGCAATCTGCATATCTCCGAGCTTTTGCCCGATGAGGAACGGTTGGTTGTCTGCGGCGAAATTGAGGCTTTGGAGTTCGGCGGCGACGTCGGCAAAAAAGGCGGCCGCAAAAAGAACGGCGGTTTTCTGAACCGCCTCACCAGGTAACCCGTTATGACCAGGGCAGGCTTGCAGTGTGCGCAGATGCTCTGCGCCTTGGGTTTGGGGCTTTCTTTGGGGGTAATTTATGATTTTTACCGCATTTTTCTGAAGAAAAACCACGGCGCCCGTTGGTGTTGGCTGGGTGATTTTCTCTGGTGGGCGTTGGCGTTGGTTTGGACGTTTTTCCTTTTGGTGCGGATAAGCTGGGCGGAGCTGCGGCTGCCCGTTGTTTTGGCGGTGTTCGGCGGCATAATCGTTTATTTGTATTATTTCAGTCCTGTCTTGCGGGAGATTTACCAAAAAGCGGCGCATTTGCTGAAAAAATTTTGTCTGGCGTTTTGGGCGTTTGCCGCCAAAATTATCAGGCTGATTTTTGCGCCCATTGTTTTTATCAGCAGTTTGCTTTATAAAATTGTCGGTGGTCTGCTTTGGTTTTTCCGCAAAATGGGCGGGGAGTTGCTGGGCTTCGGCAAAAAGACCAAAAGCTGCAAAGCCGCCAAAAGGCAAAAAAGGCGAACCGCCAAAGCCCAAAAGCAAGCAGCGAAAAAGCGGCAGAAAGCCGAAAAACAAAATAGTAACAAGAATAATAACAATAAAAAGCGCAGGCAAAAACACCGCAGGGATAAAGGCGAAAACCGGCAAACCGAAAACTTAAATAAACGCAAAAAATTAAAACGCCGCCCCAAAGAAAGCCGCTGAATTTCTTTGCGGAAGCGGTAAATTTTGCCCGTCGCCAAATCTTCCCGAAAAAAACAGTTGATTTTACAGGAAATTTTTACTATAATAATATTATGTATTCGTATGTGGTGTGATAGTTTTCAGGTTTTGCAGGCTGAAAGGAATGTTTCGGGATGGCAAAAAAATCTAAACAAAAAACTAAACGGAAGAAAAGGAAATTTCGCTTCTTTGCGGCTTTTTTGGTGATTTTTACGGTGTTTATGCTGTATAAATGCGGCGGTCAGTTTTATGAAATTCATAAATTGAATGCGCAAAAAGCCGATTTGGAGGGTACATACGCTCAAATCCGGCAGGAAAAGGCTGATTTGGAGGCGCAGAAAGAGCTTTTGAACGATTCCACTTATTTGGAACGGTTGGCGCGGGAAAATCTGCTGATGGTCAGGGACGGCGAATATTTGATTGTTCCCTATGAAGAAAATGCAGATGTTGTCGAATATGACGACAGCGCCGAAAACAGCCAGGACATCCATTAAAAAGCTTTTGGGAGTTAAAAATTTCGGGAAATTCGCAATAAAATTTGACATGAGAGGGAAAATGAATTTTGCGATTTAAGCCGTTTGCAGGGTTATTTTTTGTTTAAATTTGCTTAATATAAAAACACAGGAGGACTGTTAAGTATGCCTCTTGCCGTAGGCAATATTTTGGATGGTGTGGTTACAGGTATTACCAAATTCGGAGCTTTTGTAAAATTGGAAAACGGCGCCACGGGTTTGGTGCATATTTCCGAGGTTGCGGATACCTATGTTAAAGAGGTCGCCGATTTTTTGAAAGAGGGAGATAAGGTCAAGGTTAAGGTTTTGAATATGGGAGACAGCAACAAGATTGGTCTTTCCATCAAGCAGGCGGTGCCGAAGCCCGCACCGAAACCGTCGCCCAAGGCTTTTGCCGGTTTTAACCAAGGACCCAAGAAAAACACTTCTTTTGAAGATAAGCTGGCGGAATTTATGAAGGACAGCAACGAAAAGCTGACTGCTTTAAAACGCCATCAGGAAGGACGCCGTCGTTAAGGCATTCCCCGAAAATCCCGGGATTGCGGTGTTATACAAAAGCAAACAGATACAAAATCAAAAAACAAAAAATGGCGGAGTTTTGCTCTGCCATCTTTTATATGTACGGTTGGGCGGACAAAGCTTTGCGGCGGTGTGTTTTTTAATATTAATTAATACTTGTTGATTAATATTTTCGGTGATTTTGCGGCAAGGAAGATTATGAAGATTAGAAGATTATAAAAATTATATAATATTGTAAGATTATTGTAAGATTGTACAGCGGCGGGGCAAACCGCAAATCGGAGGTTGATTTTATGCTCAAGGCGGCAGTTGATATTGGTTCAAATTCGGTGCGGCTTTTGGTCGGCAGTGTGGAAAATGGCAGAGTGCAGGTTGCCGAACAGCACCTGCGGACAACAAGGCTGGGGAAGACTGCCAAAGGCGGCAGTCTGAACAAGGATGCCGTGGCAAGAACCATCGGGGCTTTGGCGGAGTTTAAGGGGATTTTGGCAAAGTTCGGTTTGCAAAATTCGCCTGTTGTCGCTGCAACTTCGGCGGTGCGGGAGGCGGCGGACAAGGCGGAGTTTGCTGCTTTGATTGAAAAGGAGCTTGGTTGGCGGCTGCAAATTCTTGACGGCGAAGAGGAGGCCGCATTGTCTTATCTGGGCGCTTCATCGGTGGTGTCGGAACCTGCCGCCGTTATCGACGTGGGCGGCGGCAGTACGGAGCTGATATTTGCCAAAGACGGCAAAATCGTCGGCAGAAGTGTGCCTGTGGGCGCAGTTCGCCTGCATTTGGGAGAGGTTGCGGCAGAGGATTTGGCGCATAGCTTGCAGCCGTTGGCTGATTTATACGCCGCAAGGCAAGGTGGTTTGGCTTTTGTGGGTGTCGGCGGCACCATTACTTCTTTGGCGGCGATGAAGCTGGGCTTAAAGGAGTATTGCCGAGAAAGAATCAACGGAGTCGTCATAACGGCGGCAGAGTTGGCGGCATATCATGAGGAACTGCAAAAAATGACGGCGGCGGATATTTTGACAAAATATCCTCTTTTGCAAAATCGGGAGGACATCATTTGCCACGGCATTGCCGTTTATTTGACATTGGCGCAGCTTTTGCCGATGGCGCAAATTGTTGTCAGCGACGCAGGCATTTTAGACGGCTTGCTTTTGCAGGATAACGGCAAGCGTTAGCTGACATATATGCGAAGATTAACAAGTAGAGAGGTTAATAAAAAAAGAAAAGACGGTGTTTGGATGTGAAGATTTTTAAGGAAAAGCCGAAAAAAGAAAACAGAAAAGAGCATGATTTTGACGAACGTACCGCTATTGTCAGCGATACGGCGGAATTTAAAAAGGTGGGCAATCGGACGGCTTTGGTGGGTATTGTCGGCAATATTCTTTTGACGGGATTTAAGCTGGCGGCCGGCTTTATTGCCAATTCGGGCGCCATGATTTCCGATGCTGTTCATTCCGCTTCTGACGTTTTGGCAACGTTTTTGGTGATGATCGGCATTAATATTTCCTGTCGGGAGGAGGATGAAAACCACCCTTACGGCCATGAGCGAATGGAATGTGTTGTGGCTTTGGTTTTGGCGGCAATTCTTTTTGTGGTGGGTTTGGAAATCGGCAAGGTGGGCATAGAACGCATTTCGCTGGCGTTAAACGGCGGGCTGGCGGCACCCGGTATGCTGGCGTTGGTGGCGGCGGTGTTTTCCATTGCTGTCAAGGAATGGATGTTCTGGTACACCAGAGCCAAGGCGAAGAGGATTAATTCAACGGCGCTTTTGGCGGACGCCTGGCACCACCGCTCCGATGCTCTGTCGTCTGTGGGCAGTTTTATCGGTATTTTGGGCGCCAGAATGGGGTTGCCTGTTTTGGACCCAATCGTTTCTGTTTTGATTTGCCTGCTTATTCTCAAGGTGGCTGTGGATATTGTACGGGATGCCGTGGGCAAGGTAGTCGATGCATCTTGGGGCAAGGAAAAAAACAACGCCTTGGAGCAGTTGGTTATGGGCGTCAACGGGGTTATCAGAATTGACGATTTGAAAACCAGAAAATTCGGTTCCAAGGTTTATGTGGATATGGAAATTGCCGTTGACAGCAGGCTTTCGCTGATTGAAGCCCACGCCATTGCCGAAGCTGTGCATTTGCTGGTGGAAAAGGAAAACCCCGAGGTCAAGCATTGCATGATTCACGTCAATCCGTATATCGACAAAAGCAATATTTTTTAATATTATAATTATAAAAAAGCGGAGGTTCGCCTGTTGGCGGAATCTCCGTTTTTGGTGTTTTTATGTTGTCGGCGCAATCAGCTCAGCTTTGCCATTTCGGGTTTTGCCAAATCCGCCAAAATTGCCGCTGTGCCGTCGATACCGTATTTGTCGCAGCGTATTGTTATATCGTAGTTTTGCAGACTGCCCCACTTGGCATCTGCAAAGGCTCGGCAGTAGTTGGCTCTTTCCTTGTCCACCCGCTGAATTTTGGCTTCGGCGACGGCCGCCGTTATTTGATCCCTCGCCATAATGCGTTTGACACGGCTTGCGGGTTCGCTGTGCAAAAAGACGTTCAGGCAGTGTGGGTGGTCTTGCAGAATATAGCCCGCCAGCCTGCCCACGATAACGCAGGGTTCTCTTTGGGCGATTTCGGTGATGATTTTGCTTTCCGCCAAAAAAAGCTGTTCCTGCTTGGGCATATCGGTTTCGTTTAAAGCCGCCGTGTACCAGGAATAAAAGTCATAGAGCAGAAAACTGGAAATAATCTTGTCGCTTTTTTGCACAAAATCCTTGACGTAGCCGCCTGCCAATGCCATTTCCCGTATAATGTCGGAATCGTAATAGGAAATGCCTAGCTTTGCCGCCAGCTTTTTGCCGATTTCTCTGCCGCCCGTGCCGAATTCACGGGAGATTGTCAAAACAAAGGTTGATTTTGGGGATACAGACTGCACTTCCCGCTTGGCTTCGGCGGTTTGACTGCGCAGCTTGTTTTCGGGCAGCAAAAAGCTTTCCAGCCCGC
>JAHZFN010000301.1 GCA_019421315.1 Peptococcaceae bacterium
TCAGCCATCAAAAATAAAGACTCAATTTCCGGAGCAACGCCTTTATTCATCAAAGCCATTTGAAATTCGTTTTCAAAATCCGACAAAGCGCGCAGCCCCCTGATAATGACGGAAGCGTTTTGCTCTTTGCAAAAATTCACCAGCAAACCGCCGAAACCCATTACTTCAACGTTCGGTAAATGCGCCGTTGTCTGCCGTGCCAGCTCCAATCTTTCTTCCGTATTAAAAATAGTATATTTATAGTTATCCTTGGCAATCGCCAAAATAACTTTGTCAAACAAATGAGAGGCTCTGGTCAATATGTCCAAATGCCCGTTGGTAATCGGGTCAAAGGTACCCGGATAAACTGCTGTTTTCTGCATTACAAATAATTCCTTGCTCTAAACTTTTTTCCTATTTTTACTGATGGTAATTATTCACGCCACACTGTCGGTACTGCCAAAAGCCTTAAACCGAAATTATAAACCTTTGACAAAATCACCCAGCTTATGCACGTCTGCTTCATAAGAAGCCCGCTTGCTGCGGTCGTAAATCAAAGCTGCGGGGTGATACAGCGGAAAAACCCAGAGATTTAAAGCTTCGGCAAAAAACTCCTTGCCGTGATAATCGCCGATCGGTCGGCTTTTGCCCAAAACAAAAGACAGCGGCACATTGCCCAAAGTAACCAAAACCTTGGGTTGAACCAGCTCCAGCTCCTGCCGCAGCCACGGTATACAGGTTTTCATTTCCTCAGAAGTTGGCTTGCGGTTGGCAAAATTACCGTAACGCCCCCTTTTGGAAGGCTTAACGGGACGGCATTTTACAACATTGCCTATGTATATTTCCGACTCCGACAAAGCGGAAAGCTCCAAAAATTCCTGCAAAATGCTGCCTGCTTGTCCGCAAAAGGGAATACCCTCCAAATCCTCGTTGCCGCCGGGAGCCTCCCCCAAAAGAAAAACTTTTTTTTCATTAAGGAGCTCTTTTTCCCTGCTGACCACAACTTGGGTTCGGGTTTCCGCCAAAGAACATTTTCGGCATTGCGTAACTTCTTCCCGCCACAAGGCGTATTCTTTTGTTTTCATTAAAACACAGCCTCTGATTAATATTTATAATTACTCATAGTGTTTTTATTATATCATTTTTTCATAAAACAATCAATCTTTTATATTAATTTTTCTACAATCCGCTAAGTATACATAATGCAAATACCTCAAAGAAACAAAAAAATCGTTTTATGCATAAATAATTTATCTTTTTTATGCAAAACGTTTAATTAACGAATTATCAAGCCTATAATAATTCGGTTATAGACAAAAAATTTTTTAATATATAAGTTTTAATCCATCTGCTCCAAAACCGCCGCCAAAACGTCGGCAAGCATGGCAGCAGAATATTCAACCTCCTCTATCGTGTTATCCGTTGCACCCATTTCCACCAAAATGCTGTGCGTGGAAATATGCTGATTGTATCTGCCGTTTTGCACCTTAACCGCCCTGAGAAGCCCCGGATACATTTCCTGCATTTTTTCGCCGATGCTCTCGGCAAAAGCTAAATTTTCCTGCCAATAAGGATGCTCATACCGTTGGTTACTGCCAACAACCAGCATAATCCCCGCCGCTTTTTTGCCGTTGATTTCAACGGTGGTTTTTTCCTTGGGCAAACCCGCATCCCTGTGCATGTCAATCAAAATTCGCACAGACGGATATTCGTTCAAAAGACGGCTTGCCGTCTGCAAAGAATTTTTGTAACTCAAATTCCAGTTGGGAGAATCATGAATTGTGTCATCCACAACCGTACCGATATTTTTTTTGGCAAGAGCTTCCGCCACAACACTGGACGCCACATAAACGCCGCCCCTT
>JAHZFN010000302.1 GCA_019421315.1 Peptococcaceae bacterium
CAGTTTCGTGTGCAGTTTTGTGCAAAAAGTACTGAATTATGCAAAATTATATTTAAATTATCTAAGCATAATTTTACTGAATAATAAAAGAAAAACCCTGCTAAACACACATTTTATGTATTTAGCAGGGTTTTTTGTTTGGTGCCGAAGGCGGGACTTGAACCCGCACGTTGTCGCCAACACTGGATTTTGAGTCCAGCGCGTCTGCCAATTCCACCACTTCGGCTCGTCAGATGTTTCTCTCACATCAGCAAGACTAATTATACACGAAAACCATGACAAAAGCAAGCTTTTTTTTAATTTTTTTTAATTTTTTTTGCATTATTTTTACTATACTGTGCAAAGCAGGCGTTTTATTGAATTTTTTTCAGAAAATGCAAAGGCTGACAACATAACAATATATTACAATATTCTTCATCCTATTCTTCCGATAATTTTGTTTAAAATAATTGCGGGTAAACCGTTTTTGCAATATCACGCCAACATCTCATGCAAACATCTCATAAAGAACAAAAGAACTCGTTTGACACGAGTTCTTTTGCACATTTTTTTAGAAAAGGGATTAAAAGAATTTATATTATTTGAGGTTTTCGTAATTTGCTTTGCTTTATCCTTACTACGCTTATATAATAACCTGCGAATATTAACTGTTTATTAACTTTTGTTAAATAATAATTTTTTTTTGCCATATCATCGCCGATTTTTTTGCTTATAAATTGCTGTGCCTTTTAATTATGTGCTATAATAAGCTTAAATATTCGAATGCTACGCATTTTTTTATTGAATTAAGAAAAAACATTTTAACAGAACCTAGGAAAATATAATAAATTACAGAGGGCAAAATGCAGGAAAACAAAGTTTTAAATGATGACTTGGCATACGAGGTTCTTGCCGTTGTGTCGGAAATTCCGCTCGGCAAGGTTGCAACATACGGACAAATTGCCCGTTTAATCGGCAGAGATAAAAATTCCCGTTTGGTGGCGAAAATCATTGCCAGGGCTGAATATTACGGCAGATTCCCCTGCCACAGAGTTGTCAATCATGCCGGCCGCACCGCTCCCCACTGGGCGGAACAACGCAGTCTGCTGGAACAAGAAGGTGTTATCTTCAAAAATGAAAACCATGTCGATTTGAAACAGTGCCAATGGGATTACTGAAAACAAATGACAATTTTCGTAATTATATAGTTTAACTGCCAAAAAATGAGATACAATATTGTATCTCATTTTTTTGATTTTATTAATCAGAATTTAAAATTACGGATTTAACAGGCCTGTTTTAAGGCTGTAATGCGTCGGACAATTTTTTGATAATTTCGGCAATCTGTTTTTGCTCGGTCACCTTGCCCTTTGCCGAATTTTCCGCCAAAAGCAGCATTAAAACTATCCTAGCCTTCTTTGCCGTCAGTCCCAAGCCTTTGATAACATTGGGATAAGTGCGCACAGCCAAGCCGCCGCCTGTTTGGGTAGTCGATATAAAAATTCCTTCGGCTGAATTCAGCAAATCGACAACAGGTTTCGGCAAAGTTCCGTTGCCGAAGCAGTCAAAGATAATATTCCGCCTGCCCATATTCAAAAGAGCCTGCGGCAGCTGCGGCGGCAAATCAGCGTAAGCAGTAAGTATATCTACTGACGGCAATTTTTCCGCGGCGTCAATATCAAAAAATACGGTATTCTGCGGAATAACCTGCTCAAAATACACCCCGCCCTTTTCAATACAGCCAAGCCTGCCGCGGCACGGGTCGGCAAACGCCCAAAGCGCCGAGCTGTGAATTTTCCGCACGCTGTCGGCGGCAAAAAAACTGCCGTTCATAACCACCATAACGTTGTTGTCTGCAGCATCGCCGCAAGCCGCCAAAGCCACGGCATCCGCCAAATTCTGCGTTCCGTCGGGATTTTCGGCGGTGGCGGGAAGCATTGCGCCCGTCAGCACACCATACTAGGAGCTTGGGCAGGCCAAATTCAGAAAATATGCCGTTTCCGCCATAGTATCGGTGCCGTGGGTAATAACAACGCCGTCGATATCAGTATTTTGCAGAATAGCATTAACCCTCTTTGCCAGATTCAGCCAAATATTCGTCGTCATATCCTCGCTGGCAATTTGGCAAAAGTTTTCCGCCGTAATTTCTGCAAAATCGGGTAAATTCGGAACGGAGGCAATAAGCTCATCCACCGTAAGTTCGCCCGCCTTGTAATCCGTCAGATCTGCGGCGTTTTTGCCCTTGCCGGCGATTGTGCCGCCCGTCGCCAATATATGAATTTTTTTTCTTGAATTATTCTGTATCTCATTTCGTATCGTTCTCATAAAGCCCCGCACCCTGCGAAAAATACTTGCTTTGCTGTTCTATTTTTAACAGACAAAATAATTAAGCCAAATGATCGAGAATTTCGTCCTTGCTCATAAAGCCGATTTCAGTGCTTTTGATTTCGCCGTCTTTGATAAACATCACAGTCGGCACAGACATGACGGATTTTTTGATGGCAAATTCGGGATGAACATCAATATTGATTTTGTACACTTCAACGCTGTCGCCTTTTTCTTCGGCAACGGCATCCAAAACGGGCGCCAGCATTTTGCAGGGACCGCACCAATCGGCATAAAAATCAACTATAATATCTTTGCCTTTGGTTTGCAGCAATTCTTCAAATTTTTGTTCAGCGTCTTTTTCAATGATTGTAACTGTCATTTTTATAATCTCCTTTGCTTGATAATATATTTGTTGGCTTCTGTGGCGGCAACGGCGCCGTCGGCGGCCGCCGTAACCAACTGCCGCAGGGTTTTGGTTCGGCAGTCGCCCGCCGCAAAAACACCCGCAATATCAGTGTGGCAGTCTTCGCCCGCCACAATATAGCCTTTTTCGTCCGTTTTCACAACAGCGGCAAAAAGCGTATTGTTGGGCATAACGCCGACGTCAATGAAAACGCCGCCCAGCTTTATGCTTTTCGCTTCGTTGGTTTGGCTGTTCATAACGGCAATTCCCGTAACCATTTTGTCGCCTTTGATTTCCGTTACGGCGGTGTTAAACATCACCTTGATGTTGGGGGTTTGCAA
>JAHZFN010000303.1 GCA_019421315.1 Peptococcaceae bacterium
ATGCCTATCGGCACCAACACACAGGGCAAAATTGCCACAGCTCTCAAAATGATGGGCTTTGACGGCGTATTCGACGTGGATACAGCCGCTGACGTTACCATTATGGAAGAAGGCACCGAACTTTTGCACAGACTGCAAAACGGCGGTCCTCTGCCTTTGATCACTTCCTGTTCTCCCGGTTGGATCAAATTTGCCGAATATTACTATCCTGAAATGATCGAAAACATTTCTTCCTGCAAATCTCCTCAGGGTATGTACGGCAGCTTGATGAAAACCTATTATGCTGAAAAAGAAGGCATTGATCCCAAAGATATGGTTGTTGTATCCGTTATGCCTTGTACAGCCAAAAAATATGAAGCAGGCCGTGAAGATCTCCGTGTAAACGGTTTGGATCCCATCGACATTTCTTTGACTTCCAGAGAATTGGCTGAACTCATCAGAAGAATGGGTATCAACTTCACCGAATTGGAAGACAGCGAATTCGATCCTATCTTCGGTATCGCTTCCGGTGCAGGTCACATCTTCGGCGTTACTGGCGGTGTTATGGAAGCTGCATTGCGTACCGTTGCCGAAATCGTTAACAAAAAACCTTTGGAAAAACTGGAATTTGAAGAAGTTCGCGGTTTTGAAGGCATCAAAGAAGCTACAATCCAATTGGAAGGCGTTGCAGTAAACGTTGCAGTTACTTCCGGCTTGTCCAATGCCCGCAAACTTTTGGATATGGTTAAAAACGGTGAAAAAGAATATCACTTCATCGAAGTTATGGCTTGCCCCGGCGGTTGTATCAACGGCGGCGGTCAACCCATTCAACCCACATCCATCACCAACTTCATCGACATCAGAGAAGCCAGAGCCAAAGGCCTCTATGATTTCGATGCTGAATTGCCTCTGCGTAAGAGCCATGAAAATCCTGTTGTTAAAGAAATTTACGACACATATCTGGATGCTCCCGGCAGTGAAAAGGCACATCATATTTTGCATACCACATATACTGCAAAAGAAAAATATCCTCAGTAAGACGCAGTTTGAAATTGCAGTTTAACTGAAATATAATCGGCGCCATGGCTTTGTCATGGCGCCGAATTAGTTTTTTAAATTAAATATGAAATTGACAAAATCGGTTTGAAGCGATTTTGATTTTTTTGCTATGATATTTTTGTTATAGATACTTTGCAAAAAAACTATAAGAAAATTATGAATTTTTCTTGAAAAAAATCTATACATTTGTCGTAATTATTTATATAATAGAAATACAGTAAGAAATATGATAGAAATTTAGGGTATGAAATATAGGCGGCGGCTGTTTTTTTTATTTGGAACAGTGCGGCGGCTGCTTTCTTTGCTTTGCTGCGAAAATTTGATTTGCCGAATTTTTTTGAATAGATTTTGATTAGATTAAATTTATTGAATTCGGCTTGAGGCAGGTTTGCGGTATTGATATTTATGTCGGGAGGTTTAGGGGTGTTATGAAACGTAAATTGTTGTTGCTGCTGATTGTTTCGGCTTTGTTTATGTTTGCGGGCTGTGGTGTTTCGGCATCGGAAAAGGATATGCCGGAGGTTGTTAAAATCGGTTTTATCGGACCCTTGAGCGGTGCCAATTCCGCCGAGGGGCTGCCTGCAAAGGATGCTTTCCAAATGCTTTTTGATGAGGCGAACCAAAAGCATTTATTGCCTTATGATGTTGAGGTTGTGTCTTGCGACGATGCTTCAATACCGGAAATCGGTTCGGAGGCTGCCGCCAAGCTGCTGGAGGACAGGGGCGTTTTGGCAGTGTCTGCCCATTGGAATTCTCCCGTTGCCGAGGCGACAATTCCCATGTTTGTTTCCGAAAACTGCCCTATGGTTATTTGGGGCGCTATCAGCGAATCTTTGACCTGCGAGGATAATTATCCTTATATCACCAGGGTTGTGCCGACAGACAAGCAGGAAAACCAGCCTTTGGCGGGCTATGTTTTGGGCGATTTGGGTTACAGCCAAATTTTCATTATTACCGATACGACTTCCTACGGCCGCAGCAATACGGCGGCTTTCCAGGCGCAAATGTCGGATTATTCCGCCAAGTTGGCGGGAACTGCCGAGGTTGAGCCGGGAACAACGGACTTTAAGGATGTTTTGCACAAGGCGACGCAGTCGGGCTGTGATGCTGTTTTTTACGGCGGCACTGCTCAAGAATGCGGCTTGATTGCGGCACAGATGAACGAAATGGGCATTAGCGACATTCTGCTTTTCGGTATTTCCGGTATCGCTTCCGAGGAATTTATTACGACGGCGGGGCAAAAGGCGGCGGAGGGTACAATCGCTACCAGCCCCGGCATTGACCCCAATTCCTCAGCTTCTTACAACGCTTTTTTGGAAGAGTTTCAAAAATATTCCAAAAATAATATAGGCACATTTACCGTTTATTCTTATCATGCGGCACAGGTTATTCTGGCGGCTTTGCAGAGCATTGACGGCGTTCCCGACCGTGAAAAGCTGACGGCGGCCATTGCCGACGTTGATATGGACGGCGTTTTGGGGCATACAACCTTTGACGCCATAGGTCAGACAACAAACCCCATGTGCTATTTGGTGGTTTGCCAGGACGGCAAGTGGGTGCCTTATGATACTTCGGAATACGGAACGGGTATCCGTACCTTGGCAGGCAGAAAATAGGATTATCGCTTTTTGGCTTTAAACAGCTGTTTCCTTTGGGAGGCAGCTGTTTTGTATATCATCGATATTATCCGATATTATGGTTTTCATTTGCCGCAAACCCCTTAAAATATTGACTATTGCCGCCGTTTATGTTAAATTTTTAAGGGAAGAATTAACAGGAGGGCAAATATGCTGGGATTGATTACACCGTTTGATTATTTAGACGGTATCTGCGAAATTGATATCGATGCTTTGGAGCGGCAGGGTGTGGAGGCGTTGCTTTTTGACGTGGACAACAC
>JAHZFN010000304.1 GCA_019421315.1 Peptococcaceae bacterium
CGTCATGATAAATCAATGCGAAAAACGGGATTTTTATTTTCACCGCAACAACTCAACTCCAAACAACTTATTTATTCATAAACACAAAATCACAAAGCAAATTTTGCCATAACATCGGCAGCAACGCCTTTAACGGCAATTGCCTTGTAATCCCTGTCAAACTCTTTTGGAGTGTTTTCATTAATATATGCGCCAACAGCATTGCCTATAATTTCCGCAACTACGGGGTCGTCAACTTTTTTGCCTGCAATCAACGGGGCAATTTCAGAAAAAAACACCGTCTTACCGGCAATGGCAGAGGCAACAATATCAAAATTGTTAATATTTTTTTCTTCATCCTCAGATAAAAGCACAGCCAAACCGATTCTGGCTATTGTCACCTTTGTACGAAAACCCAATTTACAAAAATGGCTGACGCCTTTCTTTAACGAAAGAGAAAATTTATATATTGCTTGGTTGGGAGTTAATATTGTTTTGCCGGGACGTTCCGGCAAATCCTTAACATTAATAATATTTTCCGAACCATCGGGATTCAAAACATGAGCCCTGGCATTAAGCAAACACATAACGGGTATCAAATCTCCGGCAGGTGAAGCATTGGCAATATTGCCACCCAAAGTCGCCCTGTTTCGAACCTGCTCCGAACCGACATCGGAAGCCGCATCTCTCAAAGCACCGAAATATTCACCGAGCAAAGGCGATTTTGCCAGTTCGCTCATGGTAACACTTGCCCCAATATGTAAATATTTTTTATCGGCAAAAATACTGCGGCTCTCAGAAACATTTCCCAGATAAAGCAAACAATCAGGGACAAACCTGCCGCTGCGAATGCCGATAATCAAATCTGTGCCGCCGCCGATAATTTTGCTTTTTTCTGTCATTTTGCCCAAAATCTCTGACAATTCCCTTAAATTTTCGGGTTGATAACTAAGCATTTTTTTCGCCTCCTTTTACCTGCTTTTTTGCAGCATTTCCTGCTGTGCCCTTTTAACAGCTTTTACAATCTGACCGTAACCGGAGCAACGGCAAATATTACCCGACAATGCAACACGGATTTCACGTTCAGTGGCATTGGGATTTTGCAGCAAAAGAGCCTTTGCAGACATAATCATTCCTGAAGTGCAGTAACCGCACTGAACAGCCAATTCTTCAACAAAAGCCTTTTGCAAAGGATCCGGATCATCTTCTTTTGCCAAACCTTCAATGGTAATAATTTCTTTGCCTTCCAGTTGACAAGCCAAAATCAAACAAGAATGCATAGCAGCATTATCCATAATCACCGTGCAAGCACCACACTCGCCCTCTCCACAGCCTTCTTTGGTTCCTGTCAAATGTAAATCTTCACGCAATATATCAATCAGCCGTTTTTCCGACGGTAAATCCAAAATATATTTCTTACCATTGACTGTAAAATTTACTTTCATTTTCACTCAACCTCCCCTTGGGAAACATAACGCAAAATCAAATCGGGATTCATTGGAATTTGACAAATGCTGCTGCCCAGGGCATCATTAACAGCACCTATTATAACAGCGGTTACCGGAACATGACAAACCTCACCAATGGATTTGGCGCCGAAAGGTCCCTCCTTGGCAGGTTCTTCTATCAAATGGACCTTGATTTCAGGCAAATCACAATCGGTCATCAAATGGTAGTCTTTCAGGCTGTTTTTGGCAGCACCGTTTTGATTGATTTGCAACTTTTCCTGCAAAGCCGCACCGACACCCATTGTTACAGCGCCTTGAATTTGTGCAACACACATGCCTCTGTTCAAAGCCTTGCCAATATCATGAACCGCCAAGTAATCCAAAACTTTAACAAAGCCGGTATATGTGTCAACCTGAACTTCGGCAAAATGCACTCCGTGTACTCCGGGATTGGTAACATTAATATGCTCTGCGGTAACATATATTTGTTTTTGCAAACGCAAAATGCTGTCACGCCCAACCTCCTTAAAGGTTGCCAAAAATTCACCGCCGCAATACACATTTCCTTCCTTATATGTCAATTTTTCAATAGGCAGATTATAAATAAGCGATGCAGTACACAAAACCTCTTTAACAACTTTTTTACAGCAATCCTCCAAGGTTCTACCCAAAACATATGTCGTACGGCTGGAAAAACAGCCCATATCAAAAGGCGTTACGGCAGTATCTCCCTCTTGCAGCAAAATATCTTCCAAATCTATACCCAAAACCTCCGCCGCAATCATCTTGAAGCAGACAACTGTTCCGCAGCCATGGTCGTGAATCGTAATGTTCACATTGACCGTTCCATCTTCGTTGACAGATACAGCGGCAGTGCCAAAATCCTGCTTGCGGGGATAATAGCCGCTGACATGACCGCCGCAGGCAACGGCAACTCCTCTTTTATACCGATCGTTTTCAGAATTGAATTTTTTATTGTCGGCTTGTTTTTTTTGCCATTCAAACATCTGCGCACCTTCCCGCAGACAGCGCACTATTTGTGTATTTTCCAAAGGAATATCGCCTTTAATATCCACATCGCCTTCAACATAGGCATTTTTCAAACGCAGCTCCAAAGGATCTATGCCCAATTTTTTGGCGGCAACATCCAAATTATGCTCAAGCATTATTGTTGCTTCGGGTGATGTCCAGCCACGAAAGGCACCGGAAACAGGGGTATTTGTCACAACAGCTCTTGATTTATATTTCAAATACGGTATACGGTAATTTCTGGTAAACTTATGCCCCATAGCTAAGGCATAATCATAAGAATTACCGATATAAGCTCCCGCATCAACAGAGGCATCAACCGCCAACCCCCGTAATACACCGTCTTTTGTAAAATACGTTTTGATATCCGCCAGCATAGGACTGCGGCTGACAGCAGACACCATTTCCTCCGATCTTTCGTAAACCAATTTAACAGGTTGTCCCATTTCTTTGGCAATGTATGCTGCCACAGGCTCCACAATCCATTCCTGCTTTGCGCCGAAAGAACCACCCATTATAGTCTTGATAACGCGAATTTTATTATAAGGAATATCAAGCAAATCACCGATTACAGTGCGGACACTGAAAACAGATTGATTTGGACTCATAATAACCAATTCACCGGACTGCTTGTTATAATCGGCAATACAGCCGTGAGTTTCCATTGTAACATGAGTAATTCTGCCCAACGACGTATAGCTTTCAACTTCCACAACATCGCTGCCAATGCTGCCGGCAACGCCGATTTCTTCAACAGGCAGTTCATACACAGCACCATCGGGGAAAATATCATCAATTTTTCCCGACAATGTTGTGGGAATATCCAAGGAATACGGCAGCTGCTCGTATTCAATTTTCACCAGCCGTGCCGCCCGATCAGCAATTTCTTTGCTTGTTGCAACAACAGCGGCAACTCTGTCTCCGACAAAGCGTAAATGTTCGTTAAAAACTCTTTCCTGATTATATACTTGTTGTCCGTAAAAAGTTCGGAAACGGTTAAAAAGCTTTTCGGATGTATTAAAACAATGAAAAACATTCTTAACACCTTCCACAGCCAAAGCTGCGGAAGCATTCACGGATTTAACAATACAGTTTGGGTACGGACTGTATATCAAAGAAATATGCAGCATATTATCCAAATTAATATCACTGACATATTTGGCGCTGCCGAAAACCTTTTCCCAACAATCGGAAATAGGCAAATCCTTACCAATATATTTAAGACTCATAAATCATCAGCTCCATAAAGTAATTCAATATTTATCTCAATCAAATATTAAAGTAAATTTACCTAATAAAAGTATACTACTTGCAACTAAAAAAAACAACCGTTTTATCATTTTTTTAATTTTGTACACAAATTTTGTACACAATAATATAAAATCATGCCTGTTACAATAGCTATTAAATATCAACACTTAACAAAAGTAAACTTTTTGTAATTTTTTATCACATTTAGTATTGACATTCAAACTTACTGACAGTATAATAACATTAACTAAATTAAAGTAAACTTATCTTATTAATCCTAAGGAACAAAAAAAATAACTCTTTTAGTTTTATATATTGGCGCAACAATTTATAAATATAATTTATAAATATATTATTTGAGTTCACTTATCGGTTTTACTTTTACAATGAGGCTATAATAGGTTTAGAAAGGAGAGATTATATGCAATACGTTATCTGGGGTTTATTAATTGTTTTTTGTTTGATTCCGGTTATTATTGCCCAATGCATTTTAAACCATGATGAAAAATGCAAAAAGAAAGGGGGCAAACGCACATGATTTTAACAGTAATTATCATATACTTATTAGGTATGCTGGGAATAGGCTTTTGGGCCTCCAAGAAAATTCAAAACGATGAAGATTATTTGATGGGTGGTTTTAACTTCGGGCTTTTACCGATGACAGGCACTTATCTGGCAACATATTTCAGCGCCTTGTCCCTTTTGGGCGGCGTCGGCTTGATTTACAGAACAGGTGTCGGCGGCAGCTGGATGCCTATGGCATGGGCTTTGGGCTCCGCTTTCGGTCCCATTTTGGCAATTCGCTTCAGAAGAGTTCGCATTGTCAGCCCGTCCGAATTTTTCTACAAACGCTACGGCAGCCGCGGTTTACAAATATTCGGCGCAGGCGCCTCCATAATTGCCCTGCTCTTCAATATGGTTGTGCAAATTACAGCCATGGGTGTGGTTTGGAATTTGGCAACAGGTCGTTCCATGACTGAAGGCTTGCTGATTGGTGTTGTTGTGGCTTTGCTGTACACAGCATTCGGCGGATTTTATGCCGTTGTTTGGACAGATGTTGTGCAGTGCGGCATCTTCCTGCTAACAATTGTCGTCGCCGTTATTGTAGTAATAACACAAGTCGGCGGTTTAAGCGAAATCTTTACACAGGCAGCTGCTATCAACACACCGCCCGAAATCGGCGCAGACCCAACAGAAGCGGGATCTATGCTGAAACTCTTGGGCTCTTACACTGCACTTTCTTTGTTCTTTACATTCCTTGTCCAAGGTCCCGGCACAGGCACCAGGCCTGAATATCTGCAAAGAATGCAGGCCGCCAAAGATATGAAAACAACTTTAAGTACATATAAATATGCCTGGATTATTTTAATCTTCGTTTATATCGGCTTAAACATTGTTGGTGTCGGCGGTCGTGTTTTGATGCCCACCATGGCGGAAGGTTTTAAATCCGACTGGATCATGCCTGTATTATTTATGACCTATACCAGCCCCATTATTACAGGGTTGTTTTTCGCAGGTCTATTGGCAGCAGCCATGAGCACCGTTGACTCCAGTATGATTATCATCACATCTTCCGCAACGGATATTTTAAAAGTTGCCAAAGGCAACAAAAAAATCGACCAAAAGCGTTTAACACTTTTCAGCCGCTGCGTAATCATCTTGACAGGTATTGCCGTATTCACAGCAACGATTTTATTGTTACCGTTGCAGGCTACGGCTTCGGCGTTCTCGGCTTAACATTCTTCATTCCTTTAATTTTCGGTCTGTATTCCAAACGTGCCAATGCCAAAGGTGCCTGGGCCTGCATTATCGGCGGCAGTATCACTTTCTGCATCTGGCAATACTGCATAAGCTCCGGCATTTTTGCAGCAGATTCCTTGGCAGCAACAATTCCGCCTTTGGGCATGAGCATCTTGGTAGGCGCTATCTTAATGTGGATTGTTTCTATATGCACCAAACCTATGGACGAAAAATATTGGAAACCGTATCTCACACGCCCTGAGGATATGACGGAATAATACAATAAATTCAAACTGACAATTCGCATCCTTCAATATTCATACATATCCCAAAATGAATTTGAACACCAAAAACCCTAAAAGGCTTGTACTTTATAAGTACAAGCCTTTTAGGGTTTTTGATATTTGGTATTAAGTTTTATTTCCCGCCGCTTTTATCTCGGAAAATATAGAATTTCCGATTATCTAAAACCACAGAAGCGGTAACAACATTGAAAACGCTGTCGATTTTACCTCCGTTTACAATGTTTTCGGGGGTGTTTTTTTCGATGATTTTGCCATTTTGCATCAAAATTATTTCATCGGAATTGTAAAGCGCCAAATTCAAATCGTGCAG
>JAHZFN010000305.1:0-1551 GCA_019421315.1 Peptococcaceae bacterium
ACGATATGGCAAAGGTTTTTGCCGAATTGAAAGATGCGGATATGGTGGTTTTCGCATCACCCATTTATTGGTTTGATATTACGGCTCAGCTCAAGACCGTTATCGACCGTTTATATGCCTTGGGCAGTGTCGGCTTTAATTTCCATAAAACGGCTTTGCTTTTGGATGCAGGCGCTGATGATGTTTTCACTGCCGCCGTTGCTCAGTACAAAGCGACAACCGCTTATTTGAAATGGGAGGATATGGGCATTATCAAGATTCCCAATATGGAAAATAAAGACAGCATGAAAACGGCGCCGCAGCTGGCGGAAGTGGTTAAGCTGGCGGAAAGCCTGTAATTTCTGTGACTTATTCATCGGAATTTTTTTTGAATGCAATAGTAGTCAGCCTTGGGCATACTGTCGGTTGCCGCTGAACATCGAAATTTTTATGAAATGCTGTTTTGCGGCAGTTCTGTACGGAGGCAACTGCAAGTTGCTTGGTTTTTTCGGAAAATATTGGTATAATCATGATACAAGGAGTGATTATTATGGAAACCAAAAATATTATTTTTGACCTGAGAACCCAAAACGGCTTGTCCCAAAATGAGCTGGCGGAAAAGGTTTTTGTTACAAGGCAGGCTGTGTCCCGCTGGGAAACGGGAGAAACGGTACCCAATACGGAAACTCTTAAATTGCTCTCGAAGCTGTTCGGGGTTTCCATCAATACACTTTTGGGTTCGCCGCAAAATCTGGTTTGTCAGTGCTGCGGTATGCCTTTGGAGGATGCTGTCATCAGCCGTGAGCCCGACGGCGAATTTAACGAAGAATACTGCAAATGGTGCTATGCCGACGGCGAATTTAGGTATAATGAGATGGAAACGCTGATTGATTTTTGCGCCGAGCATATGTCAAACGAAAATTATCCGCCGGAGCAGGTGTGCGCCTATTTGGCGGATTATCTGCCGAAGCTGAAGTATTGGCAGAATAAAAAGTGATTTATTTAAATTGTAATTTACATAAAATATTATACCCCCCTTGGAAAATGCAGGAATTTCCAAGGGGGTATGTTTTTTTATGAGGAAATAAAGCGCCGACAGCTTGACTTGTTTCAGCCTATTGCATAAAATATATTTAACGGCACACGGTTCTTTTTGTTTAAGTCCGAAAATTTAGAATTGGGTGTGATGAAGATGAAATATGATATTACAGCTATGGCTTGCGAAAAAATTTTTTCCTATATGCTGCGTTCTTATTATAAGAAATATTTGCCTGAAAAAGACTTTATGTCTGTTAAAAAACGCCTGAAAAAGGAATATAAGCAGATGGTACTGCGGACGCCGGGAATCGGCGGCAGAAAAAACAGCTTGTCGGGCAATTTGACGGCGGCTTGTTATCTTTTTGCTCTTCCCAAAGCCGACCCGTCTGTAACGCCTGAGCTTTTTGATGATATTATCGCCAAATCAATCGCTTTGCCGCTCTTTGCCAAAATGCACGCCAAAAAGAAAAAAGAGGGCGCTATTTTTGCCGAAGAAAAGCAAAATCGGCGGGTTGCCGAAGCGGAACGTTCGCA
>JAHZFN010000305.1:1561-5403 GCA_019421315.1 Peptococcaceae bacterium
CCTTATGAAATGGATTGGCAGTATACATATGTCAAAGGCAAAGATGAATTTTACTGTAAATACACGCAATGCGGCATTTGCAAGCTAGCAAAAAGAGAACATTCGGAACGCTTTTTGCCTTGCCTCTGTAAAACCGATTACACTGCTTATGATTTGCTGGGCGCCGAATTGTTCCGCACCAAAACTTTGGCAAACGGCGATGACTGCTGTGATTTTCATGTTGTGAAAAAGCAGGTGTGATTTTGGCAAAGATTTTCGATAATATTAAAAGAATTTTCTTTTGAAATTCATGCCTTGGTAAATGCGGATGGGGTTGCCTCTGACAATTTTGTTGTGTTCCCGCCAGGCGGCGTTGATTTGCAGCTTTTGTTGTTCGTTTTGTTTGTTTTGTAGCAGGACGGCGAGCTTTTCCAGGGCATCTTTTTTATTGAGAAGCTGACTTCTTTCAGCGGTTGAGGTAACCGTTATGCCTGTCGGAATATGGGTAAGGCGAACGCCCGTTTCCACTTTGTTGACGTTTTGACCGCCTTTGCCGCCGCAGTGAAACCTTTCAAAACGAATATCCGGGTCGGTGCAGATGATTTCCCGCTCCGGTATAATGCTGACGTCCACAAACCAATTTTTTCTTTTGTGGTTGGGGCGGTAAGGGCTTTGGCAGATCCACTGCACTGTTCCCTCCAGGCGTGATAAATCTTCCGCCGTTTCCAGCATGACCGAGGTGAAGCGGTCACCGAAACGTGATTTATGGACGCTGATTTCTTTTAAGTCGGGATATTCCCGCTTCAAGGCTTGGCAGAGCTTGCCGACAGCAAGCTCACATTCCGCAGGTCCTTGACCTGAGCTGATTTGTATAATCATGTTATATTTATTTCCTTTCGTTGTTTAATGCATATGTTAATATTTTTTTTCATAAAGGGCAGGCGGTTCAGTTACCGCCTGCCTTGTAGTTATAAAGGGGTGTTATAATGCGGTCGATGACGACGGTATCGGTGATGGCATCTCGAATTTCCGCCGAACTGCGGTAGGCGAAGGGAGCTTCGTCCAAGGTTTCTTTGCCGACGCAGGAGGAATAGACGCCTTTCATCGCTTTCTTGAATTGGGGAACCGTAAAATTATTTTTGACGTCCTCCCGTTTCATAATTCTGCCTGCGCCGTGGGGTGCGGAGCAATTCCATTCATCGATGCCCAGGCCTTTGCCCAGAATAATACCGTCCCGCATATTCACGGGGATGATAACGGGTTGATCTTTGGCGGCGGCTATTGCTCCTTTGCGGATGATGGGTACGGGAGGTTTGAAATCAATATAATTATGAACGCAGGAAACGGTATCGGTTATTTTCCATTTCATACCTTTGCAAATTTCCGATATGATAATTCGGCGGTTTAATTCCGCAAATTTTTGCGCCGCCGCCAAATCGTGCAGATATTCCGCCATCAGTTGTCCTGTGAGATAAGTCAGCTCATAGGGTATTGCTGCGCCTTGCTTTTGCAGTTCTTTTTGTCCTGCATTTAAATAGTATTCCGTGATTTCTTTACCCAGACGGCGGCTGCCCGTATGTACAGTCAGATATGTGTTTGGTCCGCCGTCGGTGTCTGTTTCGATAAAATGGTTGCCGCCGCCCAGAGTGCCCAGGCTGAGCAAAGCTCTGATTTCACCGATGTGTTTTCGGCAGCAAAGCTCCGAAAAATCGAAATCTGCGGCGTTATGGTGGGGTTTGGTGCGGACGCTGAACCCTGACGGCACATTTTCTCGGATAACGGTGTCCAGCTTTGCGAAGTCCTTGGTTTTGCCTTTGATTTTTGCCATGGTTATGCCGCAGCCGATGTCGATTCCTATAACGTTGGGCAAAACGGAGCTGCCCAGGGTTGATGTGAAACCGATGGTTCCCACCTTGCCGGGGTGAACGTCGGGCATAATGCGGATTTTGCAGCCTGCAAAGGCGGGGTTATCGCAAAGCTTTTGCAGCTGCGCCAGGGCGTAAGTGTCCGCTCCGTGTTGTTGTGAAGCGGCGGTGAATATAACTGCGGAGGTGGCTGTGCCTTTGATTATTTCCATATTATTGTAATCCTTTCTTGTTTTTGCGGCGGTGTATTTTATCCGCAATCTGACGGAATTTGGCAATAAAAAAACACAATGTTTAACCGCTGTATGCAAACACAAGCGGTTGTTATTGTGTACTTTGCCGTTTGTCAGCCAACGCAAAATACACCTCGTTCAATTGGAAGAGGTGTCGGTATGCCAAAACAATACGGAATAAAAATATTATAAAATTAAAATTTAAATAAAATTTAAATAAACGTATTCTCGGTTTATGGTGCTAAAACCGCAAAGCAATTCTGCGGCTTTTGAAATACAGCTTTGTCAGCCATTTTTTTAACGACAAATCTGCTGAAAAATAATATTCTGTACGTTTAGGTTAACCGAACCTCTGTTTCTTTGATTGTGCGGTTGATGAAAGTTTTATTGTATGTCATAGTTATCCTCCTTTCAAAAAAACGGCGGAAAATTATTGCCGCTGTTATAAACTCTGTTCTTTCGGTTAATGTTTGCCGACTGCCTAAAGTATAAGCAATTTTCGTACGGTTGTCAAGACTTTTGATGTCGCCGTTTGGGCAGTGGGGCAAAAAAGGAATATGCTCTTTATTATTATTTAGATATGGCAGAAAATTAATGTTTAAGTCCATTTAATTTCATGAAAATCATTTAATGAATCGGTTAGAAAACATTGACTGATTAAATTGGAAAAAGTATAATTAAAGACAGATTGCGTCTATAATCGGGAGATTTCGGTGCTTTGCGGACAGCGGCATGATAGGAGAGCAAATTGCGGAGCGTATGGACGTGCTTTGGTAATTTATCAAAGACTGTTTGCGGTAAAGGCGGTGTATCAGCCGCAAAAAAATTGGCGGAGTTGTAAATTTAAGCATAAATTTCTTAATAACGGCATTATTTGTTGGAATTTGCCATATAATATGATATTATGTTACTCAGGAGTGGTTTGATTATGAACTTTTCGCAAAAGAACAAAAAATGTGCTGTTGTTTTTTTGCGGAACGTCTGTTCAGTACGTTTTACGGTACAGCGGTTGTGGTAATGTTTAATTAACACATAGGTTTGGTGTATTGAAAAAGTAATTGATGACAATTAGACATTATTAAAGGCATTTATTTTTTATTTATTTTTATTATTTTAAGTAAACATAACTGATGTGATTATCAAACGGGAATCAAACTGCAAAAATCAAAAAAAACACAGAAAAATTAAGAAAAGAGTAAGAAAAAAATAACGGAGAATGAAAAAAATGAAATTACAAGGATTATCACCGCAGCAAGTTGAAGAAAGCCGTAAAAAACACGGCAGCAATGCATTAACGCAAATTCCGCCCGATCCTCTTTGGAAAAAAATTCTGGAGGGTTTCAAGGATCCCATGATCATGATTTTGCTGGTAGCTTTGGTTGTTCAGCTGGTGCTGTTTTTCATGGGACAAGCCGAATGGTTTGAACCTGTCGGTATTTTTATTGCTATTATGATTGCCAACGGCGTTGCCGCTGTCAGCGAAAACAAACAGGAAAACAAAGCCTCCGCTTTGAAAGAGGAGGAAGAAGCCAAAGAAATTGCCAAGGTTATCCGAGACGGCAGTCTTAAAGAAATTCATGTCGGCGACGTTGTTGTGGGCGATATCGTTTATTTGCAGGCGGGCGACAAAATTCCCGCCGACGGCGTTGTCATCGAAGGTGCTCTTAAGGTTGACCAGGCGGCTTTGAACGGCGAAACGGAAGAAGCCGATAAAATTCCTGCCGACGGCGCTCAATATGACATCAAGGATTTGCTTAATAAGCAC
>JAHZFN010000306.1:0-1592 GCA_019421315.1 Peptococcaceae bacterium
TGAATGTCACCTTTTCGCCGACAGCAAATGGCGTTGCAATATCCGTTTCGCAGTCGCTTGAGGCGGAAAGCACCATTTGGTCGCTTTTGATTGCCGCCGCCTCAGCAGTGTCCGCATTAACGGCAACCACCTGCATGGTAACTGCACCGTTGACAACAATATCGTCGTCGTTTACTTTTTCCAAAATAACATTGGTGCCCGGCGTTGTGGTTTTGGTTGTGGCGCCAAAATTTTCATCAAAAAGAGCAACATTATATTTACTTCTGGTTTTATTAAAGGTGCTTACTCTGACAGAGCTGCCGTTTTCGCCCCGCAAATACATGGCACTGGCAGGCGTGCCGATAATAGCAGAGCCGTCCGCCTTGAAGCCGATAGCAGGAGAACCCAAGTTAGAGCTGATAAAAACACCCTCGTTAATCACTATACCGATGGGAATACCGGTAGATGTGTCAAAAAAGTCAGCGTTAATCCCCGCAATAACAGTTTTGCCCTGCTTTTCCAGATAATCCGCCACATATGTAATGGTAGATTTGCCGTACAGCTTGCTGCCGTAGGCAATCATCGGCGTAACACCGTCGTTGGGGCTGTATTCAACATAATGAATGCTTTGCAGTCCCGAACCGTTTGTTCCCTCAACCTGATAATACTCGGTACCCTGCCCAATGGCAAAAATACTGCTGTAAGGGAAATTCAAAGCCCAAGCCGCAGGTGAACTGCCCAAGACTATTGACAAAGCCAAAAACAAGCTTCCGAAAACCTTAACTGTTTTTTTCAATTTCATACACTATACCTCCGTTAAAATATAACTATCAACATACAATAGCAGCCGCAGGGAAATTCCCGCAAATAAACTGCTCCAAATAACATTATAACAAACTTTGCCGCCAAAAGTAAGGCTTTATCAATAAATATTGTATTATAACAAGATAAAATACAGCATTGACTTTACAGAAAATGTCATTAATGTTATAATTAATTTCACAATAAACAGCCGAAATCAAAACTTCGGCACAGAAAAACTGCACTGAATTTATTTGCGAAAAAAAGAAAACAGAGCAACAATAACAATTACTCTGTCGGAGGAAAATATGTTAAATATAACTGAATGGATTGACCTTTACAAAGAAACAATGCAGGCGGAATTCGGCAGCCGTATCTGCTTTATGGGGCTGCAAGGCAGCTATGCCCGCCAAGAAGCCACAGAACAAAGCGACATTGATATGGTGTTGATTTTGGACAAAATGAATTTTACCGACCTGCAAACCTATAAAAATTTGCTGCAAACTCTGCCAAACCCCGATTTAATCTGCGGTTTTGTATCGGGACGCGAGGAATTGACAAATTGGAACTTAACCGAGCTTTTTCAATTCTACTATGACACCATGCCCATCATCGGCTCTTTGGACGATTTAATTCCGGAGATTTCCGCCGAAACCATTCGCCAATACGTCAAAAATCAGGCCTGCACCATTTACCATACCTGCTGCCACAATTTTGTTCATAAATCTGACGTTGGTGTACTGCAGGATTTATACAAAGCGGCTTTCTTCGTTTTGCAGGCAAAATATTTTTTAAAAAAACAGGTTTACTGT
>JAHZFN010000306.1:1602-6538 GCA_019421315.1 Peptococcaceae bacterium
AATCAAAATCAGCTGGTCAGAACTGTCAAAAACGGCAAGGATAAATCTCTGCTCATCACCATAATGCACCGCGACGCCATAACGGAAAGCAATTTTGAAGAAATGAGCCAAAACCTTATGGAATGGTCGGCGGACTTAATCGACAATTTTTAAAACCTGTTATAAACGCAACGAGAAATGCATATAAAAAAGACGGTCAAATTAATGACCGTCTTTTAAAATTCAAATCAGAAATAATTAAAACTATTTCAATTCAACAGAAGCGCCTGCTTCTTCCAATTTAGCTTTAATTTCTTCAGCATCTTCTTTGCTAACAGCTTCTTTAACAGGAGCGGGAGCGCCGTCAACCAAAGCTTTGGCAGCTTTCAAGCCCAAACCGGTGATTTCGCGAACAGCTTTGATAACGTTAACTTTTTTGTCGCCTGCGGATGTCAGGATAACGTCAAATTCGGATTTTTCGTCAGCAGCAGCAGCACCTGCGTCAGCAGCGCCGGCAACAGCAACTGCAACAGGAGCGGCGGATACGCCGAATTCTTCTTCAAAAGCTTTAACAACGTCAGCCAATTCAAGGATAGTCATACCTTTAACTATCTCCATCAATTCATCAATTTTAGTCATTTTATAAGCACCTCTCATTTTTTTAATTTAGGTAATTTTCAACATTACGGTTGTAAATAAAAAACTATTCAGCAGCAGCTTCTTCGGCAGGAGCTTCTTCTTTGGCTGCTTCCAAAGGTTCGCCGGCTTCCAATTTTTCTTTGATAGCATCGATAGCACGAACGAAACCATAAAGAGAAGATTGCATAGAACCGAGCAATCTGCCCAAAAGAACTTCTCTGGATGGCAATTTTGCCAAGCTGGTAATCATTGCAACGTCTGCAAACTGACCGTCTACATAGCCGGCTTTAACTTCCAAAGCTTTATGCTTTTCGGAAAATTCCACAAGAATTTTGCACAAAGCAACGGGATCTTGTGCGTAAGCAATAGCAGTAGGACCTTCCAAGTAGCTGTCCAAATCGGTAATTTCCAAATTGTTGGCTGCTCTTTTAATCAAAGTGTTTTTGGCAACTTTGTAACCAACTTCGGCATTACGGAGTTGAGAACGCAAATCGGTTACTTCGGCAACTGTAAGACCGCGGTAGTCAGCAATAACAACGCCATTGCTGTTTTGAATCCAGTCTTGCAATTCGGCAACCTTATTTTCTTTTACGATTAATTGAGGTTTCTTATCCACTATTACACCTCCTTAAAATTTGATTATTTTAAAAATAATTTGAAACTTATTATATAGAACTTAGATAGAAAAAAAAAGCTCCTTTTGCCCAAAAGACAAAAGGAGCTGTAAAATCATAAGAATATGAAAACATCACCTCGGTCGGCGGTAATCCATTAAACAAAAGTACCGACTGTCTTTGGCAAATAATATTATCAAATTAAAATCAACATATTAATTATACACCATTTTCAGTGCAAATGCAATACTATTCCAATGGTTTGATAGGATTAATTTTAACTCCGGGACCCATTGTGGATGTAATGGTAATGTTTTTAATATATTGACCTTTAGCAGCTGCAGGTTTAACTTTGATGATAGTATCAAGCAAAGCTGTGTAGTTGCCAACCAATTTTTCTTTATCAAAAGAAGCTTTACCGATGCGGGTGTGAACATTGGCTGCTTTGTCCAGACGATATTCAATTTTACCGGCTTTGGAATCGTTGATGGCTTTGGTAACGTCCATGGTTACTGTACCGGTTTTGGGGTTAGGCATCAAGCCTTTGGGACCCAAAATTCTACCGATTTTACCAACAACGCCCATCATATCGGGTGTTGCGATGGCAACGTCAAAGTCCATCCAACCGTCTTTGATCTGTGCTACCAATTCTTCTGCGCCAACATAGTCTGCGCCGGCAGCTTCTGCTTCTTTGGCTTTTTCACCTTTGGCAAAAACCAAAACCTTAGAGGAAACACCGGTACCGTTGGGCAAAACGATAGCGCCGCGGATTTGTTGGTCTGCCTGACGAGGGTCAAGGTTCAGACGAACAGCAACTTCTATGGTTTCGTCAAATTTTGCTTTGCAGTTAGCTTTTACCAAATCAAAAGCATCGCTAACATTATATAATTCATGTTTGTCGAAAGTCTTTGCGCTTTCTTCGTATTTTTTGCCGTGTTTTGGCATATCATTACCTCCTCTGTGGTCAAACGAATATTGCCTGTGCAATCTTCTCCCACTTTAAATAAAAGCAATCAATCACAAATATTCAATCAATCGCCGTAACCTTTAGTCTTCTACAACAATACCCATGCTTCTGGCAGTACCTTCAATCATACGCATTGCAGCTTCCACGCTTGCTGCGTTCAAGTCAGGCATTTTCTTTTCAGCAATTTCTTGAATTTTATCTCTGCCGATAGTAGCAACTTTAGTTCTGTTAGGAACACCGGAACCTTTGGGGATACCTGCAGCTTTTTTCAAAAGAACTGCTGCCGGGGGAGTTTTCAAAACAAAAGTGAAACTACGGTCTTCGTAGATGGTAATTTCAGCGGGGATAATCAAATCGCCGTCATTTTTTGTTTTGTCGTTGAATTCCTTACAGAAACCCATGATGTTAACGCCGTGCTGACCCAAAGCAGGACCAACCGGTGGAGCCGGGTTTGCTTTACCTGCGGGGATTTGCAATTTTACAATTGCCATCACCTTTTTACTTGCCATTTTAAATTCCTCCTAATTTATAATGTGGTTCGGCGGAACAAACAGAGAATTTCGCTTGCTCCTCCCACTAACCAAAGGATAAAAAACCTTTGGCAAACCCCTGAATAAGTGTTAAATGTCGGTTTTTTCAACCTGCGGATAATCGAGAACAATGGCAGTGTCTCTGCCAAAGCCGGAAATAAGCACTTTGACCTTGCCCTTTTCCGCATCAACTTCCTGAACAGTACCGACAAAATTGTCAAAGGGACCTTCTTTAACGCGAACAGTATCACCAACCTCAAAGCTGATTTTAAACTGTTTCTTTTCACCCATGCCCATATCTGCAAGGATTTTTTCAACCTCATGCTCGGACAAAGGAACAGGCTTGGAACCGGCGCCGACAAAACCGGTAACACCGGTTGTGTTGCGAACAACATACCATGCGGTATCGGTCAGATCCATTTCAACTAAAACATAACCGGGAAAAACCTTCCTCTGGACAACTTTTTTCTGACCGTCTTTAACGGAAACCTCGTCTTCCATAGGCACAATAACTCTGAAAATATGGTCTTCCATATTCATGGTTTCCACACGCTTTTCCAGGTTTGCTTTAACCTTGTTTTCATATCCGGAATAGGTATGAATAACATACCATTCTTTTGCCATAGTCAAAACCCCTTACCCGGTTTAATTGCTTTCGGTCGTGTTGTCTTCGGCGCTTGCTGTGTCACCGCTGTTTGCAGTGTCGCCGTTTTGATCATCAGCACCGTTATCAACTGCACCTGCGTCGGTTGCGGCGCCTGTATCAGTTGCGGTGTTGTCGGTTGCCGCATTGTCGGTTGTAACCTGACTTGTGGTTTCCTGATCAACCAAAGCAGAAACGCCAACGTCGAAAACCTTATCGACAGCCCAAACCAAAATGCCCATGATAGCAACAAACACCAAAACAACCAATGTGTATTTAACAACGGTTTGCTTGGTGGGCCAATGAACTTTCTTCAATTCGGACCAAGTTTCTTTAAAGAAATTGCCCTTCTTTTTATTTTTGGCTTTAGCCTGCGCCTGAGCCTGCGCTCTGGCCAGGCGTCCCTGTTTTTTCTTTTCTTCTGCCATTTAATTCACATCCTTAATGCCTTAAATGGCGCTATTTTGTTTCCTTATGTGCAGTATGCTTTCTGCAATGAGGACAATATTTTTTCAACTCCATGCGATCAGGTGTTGTTTTTTTGTTTTTCGTGGTAATATAGTTACGATTTTTGCATTCACCGCATGCCAAGGTTATAGCTACCCGCATTTGCGACACCTCCTGTATAATCCTGATAAAGTACAATCTAAATAACCCCATACACATGGGGCATTATTTAGTATATCACAAAAAAGCAATCATTACAAGGTTTTTACAATAAATATTTTCAAATATTTCATACAACCGATTTCTACCGATTTTTATCAAATCCTGACAACCTATTTACGCCGAATATGCTTAAAAATCAACGTTTTTCCGAAATTCCGTGCAAAGAAAACCGCCCGATTTCGTATAATACGTTATTTTTTTCTACATAATATTTCTACATATAATATAATGATATTTATTAATATTATTTTTCGGCATACAGTTTTTTGCGTATCTTCGAAAAACAGAATATATTATCCTAACTGAGCAAAACCAAACTGTGATAAGGTGCCTTGCGTTCCCTCATATACGAAGTGAGCAGATAACTGAATCCGTAATTCATTAATTCCTCAATATGCAGCACAGACTGCGCCCACAACACAACGGAAATGTTTTCTTTTTCCATAATTTCGTTGTAAGTCATCTGGCAGGTAATCTCCTGCTGAGCAGAATCGCCGACAAAAGTTATGGGAATATGCTTTTGTAAAAGCGCCATGCCTTTAATCAATGGACAAATGCCCGCCTCTTCCATAAATATATGGCAGGCATCGTCGGCAATAACGTCGTCGGCAACAGCAAGCCTTGTAATATACGTATCAATAGGCGCTGCCACAATCAAAACATCTTTGGCGCGTTCTATTGTACTCATTTTAATTAAATTATTTTTTTCGGAATTCATCACATTGATTTTTTTCAAAATTTCATTGGGCGCCATGCCTTTATACATATAAAACCGACGTTCCCTCTGCTTCATCACCGTATCGTAATTGGCAATGATTTTAATCAAAACCTGTCTGCGTTCCGCATAATTTTCTGAATTGAGGTCTTTCATAACATTAAAAATTTCAATATCAAA
>JAHZFN010000306.1:6548-11694 GCA_019421315.1 Peptococcaceae bacterium
CTTGATATCTTCAACATACATTGCGTCTCTGTTATCTCCCGCATACGCTTTTGTCAGTTGGTCTCGGCGGATAGCCAGCAGATTAATTTTATAATCAAGTTCTTCGATATTTTTGTTTTTTTCGTCCAAGGCTCTTCGAATCTGCGTTTTCAAAAGTTCTGCTTCCTCCAGGCGATTTTTTTGAAAAAGCTTGATACGCCGCCCGTTATACCGCAGAATTTCATCGTTCACTTCGATAAAACGACGGTTCAAATCCTTAATTTCATCATTCAAAAGCTGCCGCTGCCCGTTTAAATCGTTCCATTCGGCATCAGTAACCTCCAAAGTCTGGCTAAGCTCTTTTTTGTATATATAAACAGCCCCCAGCTTTTGGAATATTTCAGGAACCACACTTTTCATCTTGTTGTATTTATCGGAATAAAGAAAAAACTCGTAAGCCTCCTCCAAATCCTTAATTCTGGTTGACATACCGGAAACCATTTTTTCAATGCCGGAAAGCTCGCAGGCTTCGTTATAATGCTTGGCAAATTTTTTGGTAGGCATTCCCAAACGCAAAACCTTTTTCAAAGGTAAACCTTCCCGCTTCATAACCTCCAATATATAGGTAAGAGTACGGTCCAAGGCATTGTCGGTCGGCGCCGTGACAATGATTTTTTTACCGTTACGAACGTAATTCATAATACAATCCGCCAAAACGGCAAATGTTTTGGCAGTGTTTTGCTCACCCCAAATGCAAGTAAAAGGGTTATCAAAAACTCCGTCTACCATAGACTTCTGGTCATCTGTCAAATTGGAACCGTAAACCAAATCAAAATCAGGCTTTGGAGCCTTATGCGGAAGCTCCAAAGCCCCCTGCAAATTTTCATACCAATCCCAAACTTTTTTTACGGTGATTTTCAAATCGGCAACAACCTTAATGCTGCTTGGTTCAACCTGATAAAACAAAGGCTTCAGATTGATTTTCGGCATAACCAAAACAGTGTTTTCTTCGCGGTCAAACTGCACAATTTTAATTTCGCTGTTGTCATAAGGCACACCGCAGATTTCAATCCCCACTTTTTCCGAAAAAGCAGCGGCGGTTTCCATATGCAGGCTGACAAAATTATCAACAAATTCAACCTTGTCAACGTTTATTTTTTCCAAACCCTTGGAATAAAGCCTTAAATATTCAAAATATTTTTCCGAGCTTTCAACAGCAAGCTCTTTTAATTCCCGAGTATCCATATCTCAAGCCTTTATCTCCTAAAATATAATCTCAGCCCACCGTGGGCAAGTAATCAGTCTTAACAATTTATTATAGCATTAAAACGAAAGTTCTGCAAATAATTTATTTTCCAAAACCCCAAATGCAAATTATCACACTTGCAATACCAAACAAAACTGTTCTGCCGATACTTGCAAGCAGAGCGAAATATAACTTTCTGCTTTTGGTTGAACCGGCACCTTTCAATGCTCCTAAAAATTTTCATCTATTTTCATCTTTTATTCTAAACAAAATTTATTATAGCATTTTTTATCGAACTATTTTACAATCTATTTTCAATCACCTGCATAACAGGTATTTTGTGTAACCAAACCATACAAGAAAAATGCGAGTTTACAAAATCTGCAAACCCGCATAAACTCTGGCGGAGACGGTGGGATTCGAACCCACGGTACCGTGAGGTACAACTGATTTCGAGTCAGTCCCGTTATGACCACTTCGATACGTCTCCATAATATAAATTAAGCAAGACACAAAAAATCTGTCCGCTCAATTATTTTACTAAATTATTTAAAACAATATTATTTAAAACAATCAACCCAAATCAACCGGTTCGTAACATTCTTTGGTTTTGTCTTTAATTCCTTGGTAAATATGAAAATCCAACTCTGCTTTTTTCAGCAAAGCAGCAACAGTATCAACGTCTGCCGGCCAAAAACGAATTGCCAAGCCGCATGAAGCGGCAATAGCAGTGGGCAGGGGCAAAACAACATGCTCCACTTCATTTTTAATCAAAACCTGTTCTGCCGCAATGGCGTGACCTGTCGATTCAAATGTTGCAATAGCAAATATTGTCGCTTTAACCAATGACATAACTGCCTCCGAAAATTCAACTCAAACAAAATACGTTAACTGCATATCTCTATTTATTCTACACCGAATACGGTTAATCCTTTTTTACATCAAGTTTTATGTGTAAAAATTAATATAAAAAATAATTAATAAAAAGCAATCAACCGTATAAAAATTTTTTTTTGACTTAAAATAAAAAGGAACTCAACGGAGGTGGATAATTGTGACTATCATTGAAGAAATGATGAACGTTAAAGACAACCCGCAGCCTAAAAAGCAAAAAAGAGGCTGTGGCTGCGGCTGCAGTGCGGAAGAAGTTAACGCCAAAGAGTCAATGCCTCTGGAAAATAAAATGCGTTAACCCTTTTTTGCTCAGCTTTCCATTCAGTTCAAAAAAGAGAAAATCCTGCCTTACAGGAAAAGCAAAAGCCCGCCGCACGGTGGGTTTTTGCTTTTTTATTTCTCTGCCTCAATCATAATCAATATGCTTACGGAAACTGTCTGCCGTCTTGCTTTCGAGCGGAAAGAGCCTTTAATCTGTCCGAAATGCCCAGCTGATAAAAAACCAGCAAGCCATGGAAAATATAATATCTGCCATCGCTCATATCCCAATACGGATCCATACATTCCAGCCAGTATTCAAATATTTTATGCAAAAAATCATCCAAATCCTCTGCGCTTTTGTCGCTCAAAACCGCCAAAGCCAATGAGTAAGGTTCTCTTTGCAGCAAATATTCGGCAGAAATTCCCGCCGCCTGCTTTTGCCCCTTTGCATACCAACAATCTGCATAAAAAACACCTGCGCAAAAAGCCTTGCAGCCGATATTTAAATAATAAGAAACCGCATTCAAACCGAATTTTTGTTGAAATTCTCTGTCATTAAGCATTTCCAACAAGTATTCCTGACCGAAAGGCAGCAATTCTTTGGCATATATCATACCGCCTGCCGCCCAACCGTAATCTGCAGCTTTATCGTGCAGATCACGCAGAATTTCCACAAAAAAATCTTTAACGGTCGGCGCCGTTTCTTCCCGTTTTTTTATCATAAACTCCCCTGTCCTTTATTGTTTGCAAAATTCCCCCATGTTTTAACCTACCAAGAATATTCGCCGCAGCCTTCGGTAAAGCTTTTGCCGAAGAACAAAGCCATAACCTTGCAAAGGCGTTCTATATCCTTGGTGCCGACGTTTTCATAAGCAGAATGCATCGCCAACTGCGCCAAACCAATATCCACACCGTTTAAAGAAACCTGACTGTTGGAAAGATTGCCCAGAGTGGAACCGCCCCTTATATCGGCTCGGTTGTAATAAGTTTGACAGGGAACCTCCGCCTCATGGCAGAGCAAACGGAACAAAGCGTCCGAAACGCCGTCCGTGCAGTAATGCTGCGCCGCATTATGCTTGATGATAATGCCGCCGTTCAAAACAGGCGCATGATTTTTGTCGGCAAGCTCCGGATGATTGGGGTGAAGCGCATGACCGTTGTCCGCCGATACCAAAAAGCTGTTGGCAATCCGCCTGCAATATTCAGCATCTTTGCCGAAAGCCCCGTTTATCCTTTTTAAAGTATCCGCCAAAAAGGTGGAACAAGCGCCCTGCTTGGTGCAGGAACCCACCTCCTCGTTGTCAAAAACCGCCAAAACGGGTACGGATTTTTCATTGTCTTTAGCCTCGGTAAAACCCGTCAGGCAGGCATAAACGCAAACCAAATCATCAATTCTGGGCGCAGATAAAAAACTGCCGTCTATGCCCCAGCGTGAAGCAGGCATACGATTATATAAAAACAAATCAAAAGACAAAATATCTGCCTTGCCTACGCCTGCCGCTTTGGCAATTTCCCCGAAAAAATCAACTCCGTAGCCACCAACGCCGTACAAAGGCTGCATATCCACCGCAGGATTTAAGCCTTTGCCCTCTTTGTTCTTATTGCGGGTTAAATGTATCGCCACATTGGGAATAACCAGCAAATCTTTTTCGACATTCACCAATTTGCTCACAACCTTGTTTTCCGAACGCACCAGCAAACGTCCTGCAACGGAAAGCGGTCTGTCCAGCCAGCTTTCGGCTATCATGCCGCCGTAAGGCTCAACCGCCAGCTGTACATAATCATTACGGCAGGTTTCCGCATTGATTTTAACTTTATAAGATGGACTTTCCGAATGAGCGCCTCCAATCATAAAGCTTTGAAAACTGCGGGACGGAATTCTGAACGCCAGCAAAGACGAACCGTTCCTGGTAACAAAATATTTGCCGCCAACCTGCAAATCCCAGCTTTCACCCTCCCGCAAACGTCTGTAGCCTTTGTCTGTCAAAATGCTGCAGATATTATCCACCGCATAGAAACTGCAAGGACTTTTATCAATATATGTCAATAAATCCATAAATTATCACTCCGTTTTTTGTTTTCGGCGCAATGCGCCGCTCTGCCCAAACCCATATATCCTGATTTATATTATATTAATAATTATAATAAAATTTAGGTTCAACTGTCAAATTTCTTGCAGACGGTAATATGCAGAATTGTTTGCCACAAAAACAAACCGACCGCTGCAAGCAGAAGTCGGTTTCATTTGTACATATTAAGTGTATTTGTTAATATTATCGCTTAATTAAAACTTTCCTTATATTGAGTTCCCCAATTTGCCATAACATCAAGCAAAGGTTTCAAGCTCATGCCTGTTTCCATCAAAGAATATTCAACGCGCGGCGGCAAAGCGCTGATCAACAATTTCACAGCGGCTTTCGGCGAAATTTTCGATAACTCCGTTCATCAAATTACAGATATTATCCAAGAAGGCAAAATCAACATCGGCGGCATTGATTTTGTCATCAAGCAAACGGCGGAAGCCTTTGATGTGGAAATTCCCGAAATCAATACGGTTTACACCCATATGCTGGGACATGACTGCCATTCCATAGTTGCAGGAGCCGAACACGCCGACAGCATTATTGCACAGCTGCAAAACTACATTGACCAAGACTACACATTGATTTTGACATCCCACTACACCCCTGAAAATCTGAAAGACGCCAAAACCAAAATCGCTTATCTGCAAAATCTGAAAAAAATTGCCGCCAACTGCCGAGATGC
>JAHZFN010000307.1:0-4492 GCA_019421315.1 Peptococcaceae bacterium
TCACCCCTTTTATCTGGGGTATTTCTATTGCTTATGTTTTAAATCCGTTAATGAAATGGATAGAAAGGCACTTAAGCAAAATCAAAAAGCTTAATTCCAAACGAAAGGTCAAACGCGGCATATCCGTTGTTTTAACAATGCTGTTTTTCCTTGTATTGCTATACAGTTTCTTCGCAATAGTAATTCCCACTGTCAGTAGCAGTGTCGGCAAACTGATTGCCAATCTGTCTTTTTACTATAACAATGTGGAAAAAGAATTAAATAATTTTGCCGCAACTTATTTGGCAAACATCAATTTAACTCCCGAACAAACCCAAAATGCCATTCGGAGCATAATGAGTGAGATAAGTAAATTAAGCGATTGGCTGACCGCATTTTTACCAAAAACTTTCAGCATGGCAATAAGCCTGACAGGAAAACTGACCAACGTTGCCATAGCTTTCATCGTATCCATTTATCTTTTGGCAAGCAAAGAAAACTTTTTGGCACAGCTGAAAAAAATTCTTTATGCCTTTACCAACACCGCCAAAACACAATATGCCCTTGATTTGGCAAACAGAACCAACAAAATTTTCAACGGCTATGTTTCCGGCAGCATTCTGGATTCAATCATTGTCGGCGTAATCTGCTTCATCGTTTTAACAGTTTTAAAAATTGAATATGCGGCATTGATAAGCCTTATTGTGGGTGTTACCAATATCATTCCGTTTTTCGGTCCCTTCATCGGCGCCATTCCCTCCGCCATCCTGCTGCTTTTAATCAGCCCGAAGCAATGCCTGATTTTTATTATCATCATATTGATTTTGCAGCAATCAGACGGTAATATAATTAAACCTAAAATTTTGGGACAAACCACAGGTCTGGCATCTTTCTGGGTAATATTTGCAGTTTCGGTTGGCGGCAGTCTTTTCGGAGTTTTAGGTATGTTTGTCGGCGTACCGGTTTTTGCCGTTATCTACACCTTGTTTAAGGAATTTGTTGAAAACCGACTGCAAAAGAAAAATCTTTCGCCGAACACTGTGGATTATCGAGAAGATTTACCAGATAGATTCCCTATCCCGGACAGAATAAAAGAAAACCCCGATAATCCGCCAAGCAACAACGATAACAACGACAGCAATTCACCCGCAGACAGCCCTGCGCAAAACTCGGAACAAAGCAGCAAAGCCGAAAACGACGATAAGAAAACTACAGATAGTTGTTCAAAGGAATAATAAAACTGTTAATAAAAAATACGAAAATTTTTGTCAAAATCGACAAATAAGCAAACGCCCGCCTTTGGAAAAGGCGGGTGTTTGCTTGGATAGAAAATATGTAAAACATAATTACAAAACCCATATAAAAGATTTTGTAAAAGTTTTTGCCAAAATTGCAAATTTATTCTTTACAAATACTCAATTACATAGTATAATGTAAAAGTCAATGGGGTATCGCCAAGCGGTAAGGCCACGGTTTCTGGCACCGTTATTCGAGGGTTCGAATCCTTCTACCCCAGCCATAACCGACGCTTGCAGCATAACGCTGCAAGCGTTTTTTTGTTACAAAGCTAAAACATCCTTATCAGTTAAACTGCTCTTATCAATTTATTGGTTGAGTAGCTTTGGAGAATGCAAACATATTACCCTTTGCAAATTTATAATAAACGCTATACATCAAAATTAAATATTTATTTAAAATAACTACAAGCCAATTAATATAATCACACATATTTTCATACAAATTATCGCATTACCACAACCATCCGAAAGATTCAATGATTAAAAATATACTTTTAACCTAAAAACATCAATAAAAACTTATATCCATTAATTCTATACTCATTAATTCTGTACTCTTTAATTGCATTGATTAAACAATAGCGTTCCCACCCTTTCTTTGCCCTCTTAATTATAAATTCACCGGAATTTTTATTATTTGACCGCTTTGCAGGCAGGAACTGCCCAAATCATTTATTATCTTAACCAAATATACAGCCTCATTCATATTGCCGCTGTAATCGGGATTATACTCCTGTATCAAATTCCATAAGGTATCGCCGCTTTGCACGGTTACGCTGACACATTGACTGGCTTCAGCCCTGCTTTCGGTATCACCGAACGCCGTAACGCCAAATGACATACAAAAAATCAATGTAATCACTAAAATAAGAAAACTGCCAAAACGAATTTTTCTTTTTGCTTTACCCTTATTAAACATTACCATTTCCTCCGTCCGATTTTTCATTTTTTTAATATTTCCTATGTTATTTCCTATGTTTTTCCATATATTTTCTGCCCAAACATTTAATAAACATTTATCAACCAAATATCGAACGTTTATACGTTTTGCAAAACATTTGTTCGTGATTTATATCAATTATAACGAACTATCGTTCGCTTGTCAATAGATTATCAAAAAAAATTCCGAACAAACGTTTGCATTTTTTTCAAACATATGCTATAATGTATATACAAATAAATTCAGCGGAGGACTTGCAATGGATAATTTAACCGAAAGACAACAGGCTGTTTTAAATTTTATCAAAGAAGAAATTTTGTTCAAAGGCTACCCGCCCACAGTTCGGGAAATTTGCGAGGCTGTCGGCTTGAATTCTCCTTCCACGGTTCATTCTCATTTAAAAACCTTGGAAAGAAAAGGCTATATCAAACGAGATTCCTCCAAAAACCGCGCTTTGGAGGTTGTTGATTTTGACCAATTTAAGAATAATCAATCCCCCGAATATTACGGAGAAGCTTTCGGCGATAAAGAAATGGTAAACGTACCGATGGTCGGCGTAATCACAGCAGGTCAGCCTATTTTGGCGGAAGAAAATATTGAGGATGCGTTCCCTTTGCCCTTGGATTTTTTGAACTCCAACAAAGATCTTTTTATGCTGCGAGTTAAAGGCGAAAGCATGATTGAAGCAGGGATAATGGACAGGGATCTAATTGTTGTGGAAAAAACTCCCACTGTCCGCAACGGCGAAATTGCCGCCGTATTGGTGGATGATTCAGCCACAGTTAAATATTTTTTCAGAGAAAAAGACTATTTCCGTCTGCAGCCCGCAAACTGCACAATGGAACCAATTATTGTACGGGAATGCCAAATTTTGGGCAAAGTTATAGCTTTAATGCGGCGATTTTAATGCAAAAACGGCATAAAACATATTTTAAATGTTTTATGCCGTTTCGTGTATTTACTTTATTTATTTACTTTATTTATTTACTTTATTATAATATAATTTATTAACATAGTTTATTAACAAACCGATATTTGCGGTTATATTCTACTGCTTATCTGTCCTTGATTTTCTGCCGGGCTTACGTTGCTGTGCAGCCCTCTTCAACGCCGCTTTCCATTTCCTTAAACATTTTATAAGGAACTGTCAGTCTCAAAATTTACGAAATTCTACTGACATTCTACTATATTATATAATTTTTCCCAATAATTACCTGAATTCAAAAACTGCGTTGCCTTTCATATTTTTTATAGGTAAAATCATATATGAAAAAAACTCATACCCAGCATTAAAAGTTGGCAATCAACAAAACCCTGTTTTTACAAAAATCACATTGACTTTTTTTGACAAAAAGTGTATCATAAATTTATAGTTTTATGATTTTTAAATGCGTTGAAGGAATTATGCCTTGTCCGTATGCTTCAGAGAGTCGGTGGCTGCTGCAAACCGATGCAAAAAGACCATGTGCAGTCTCATTCCAGAGCAGAGTTCCGGAAAACAGAATGTGAGTATGGTTCTACGGCTGCCCCGTTATCATGGCTTTGGACTTGTCAGTCTGAATTAAGGTGATTGCATATTAGCAATAACCGGGGTGGTACCGCGGTCATCAACCGTCCCTGATGCTTGTTGGGCATCAGGTTTTTTATTTTTCGAAGCCATTTCGGAATTATTACATAATTTTCATATTTTGATTTTTCATTACTTGAATTTGTATTATTTATATTAATCGTTAAGATAAGGAGTCATAAATGCGTAGAATTAAGGTTTCAGATATTACTTTAAGAGAACAGGCCAACAGCCCCGAAAAAAATTTGACATTCAAACAAAAAATCGAAATTGCCAAACATTTGGATAAAATGAAAATTGACGTTATCGACACGCCGACAATCGAAAACACCAAAACAGACACTTTACTGCTGCGAACCATGTCGTCATTTGTTAAAAACAGCACCCTTTCCGTTCCCATCAATTATAATTTTGACGATGTGGAAACGGCTTGGAACGCAGTTGCCAACGCAAAAAAAGCCAGGCTTCACGTTATGATGCCTGTTTCCTCCATTCAAATGGAATACTTCTGCCGCCAAAAACCGCCCGTTGTTTTGCAGCGTATAGAAAATTTGGTTGCGGAATGTAAAAAATACTGCGACGACGTTGAGTTTTCCGCCGAAGACGCTACCCGCGCCGAAGAAAATTATCTGACGGAAGCCATACAAACAGCCATCAAAGCAGGCGCCAACACAATCACCGTCTGCGACTCAGAAGGCTCGATGCTGC
>JAHZFN010000307.1:4507-5034 GCA_019421315.1 Peptococcaceae bacterium
TGAATTTGTGCAAAATCTCTATGATAAAATTCCCCAGCTGCAAGATGTTACTTTGGGCGTACAATGCAACAATCAGCTTTATATGGCAACAGCCTGCGCCTTTGCGGCAGTTAAAGCCAACGCCGCCGAAATCAAAGTTACTGTGGACAACGACCATTATCCGTCCATTCCCAAGGTTTCCAATATTATCAAAACCAAAGGCGACGCTATCGGCGTTTGCTGCGATTTGAACACAACCCAGCTGAAACGCCTTGTTCAGCAGGTAACCTGGATATTGAACGCCAAACAAGCGGCAGACACGCCGCTTTCCCATATTATGACGGAAGCGGAATATCAGAACTTCCAGCTTAATTACCACGACGATGCAAACGCCGTTACCAAAGCCGTAGCGGATTTGGGATACGACCTTTCGGAAGAGGACATCGCCAAAGTTTACGATGCCTTTTTGCGCGTTGCCAAAAACAAAGCGGTGGGCGCCAAAGAAATGGACGCCATCGTTGCCAGCGTCGCTTTGCAGGTGCCGCCTA
>JAHZFN010000308.1 GCA_019421315.1 Peptococcaceae bacterium
TCAAACTAAATGCCAGAACAAACGATATTGCTTTGCTGAATGTTTTGTTTTTCAAAGAATACATCTTTTATCCTCCTCTTTGGTGTAATTCTGTTTCTGCGCCGCCATTGCGAACAACCGCCTGCCGCCGCATATCTATAATCAAAAAGGGATTTACCGAACCCTTTGCAGTATGAATTAAAAAGCCACACAACCGTTTCCAAATATCAAACCGTCATGAATTTAAAAACAAATTCATAACAGCCTGCACGTCTTGCATATCAACCACGCCGTCGCCGTTGTAATCGGCGCGGAACCGAGCTGCAATATCGGCAATATCGAAATTTTTATCGCCGCAGTAATCGGCATAATTGGTATATAAATCGTAAATAAGCTGAATGTCGTCTATGCGCAGACCGTTTTTGCCGTTCACATCGCCGTCATAAGCAATAACGGGGGTATCGCCCGCCGTGCGGCTGATTTTTGCCGCCGCCGTTTCAACGTTGTCAGAGGACGGAATCATTGTCAAATAACAATTATATTTTTCGGACCAGAGCATATCAGCAGCGCCGTATTGATATTTCATGCCGTTCTGCTTCGGAGCCTTGTATTTCAAAACATTAAAGCCTGCCGCCGCCGCATTATATTGATCACCGCCGACAATCTCCAGGTCATTAACGTCAACAACCGCCTTGGCATTGCTTATCAAAATAATCTTGTTGCAGCATTTGGGCATTTTGTCGACAACCTTGGCTTCCAAATTGGGAACGCCGCCGTTGAAATCCTGCTCCGTCTGCCCGAATGCAAAGCGGTATGCGTTCAAAGTATCCAAATCTTTTTCTTCAATATTTTCAGCGGCTCCCGTCGCCACGTTGCCTTTCAGCACAAACATAGCGTCAAGGGGCGTTTTGCCGTTTTCTTTGGCAGCCGCATCGGCGCCAATTATCAAATTGGGATAGTAATACCTTTGGCTGCCATACAAATAATCATATGTATAATACAAATTCATACCGTCCGCGCCGAAAACCTCCAGCGTGCAGTCATCGGTAAACCGCAAACCTGCTTTTGACAAAATATCGGTGAGAGTTATGCCCTGCACCGCTTTGCCGACGAAAGCCTCTGTATCGCTGGCATAGCCGCTGTAATAAATTTCTTTTGTCAATTGCTTCATATCGGCTCGGCTTAAAACAGCGGCAAGCTTCGGTTCGCCGTTCATGCCGTCTTGGCTGTACACTTCAAAAACGCCGTATTCCAAATCAAGGGTTACGTCAACATCAGACTGCGGCATGATAAAGGTGTAGCTGCCGTAATAGCAGCTGCCGCCGCTGTCTTTTTTCGTTTGCTCGTCAGTCAAAGCAACTTGGACATCATCCGCCGTAATTTTGATACCATTCAAAGACGTCATAGCTGCGCCAATTTCTTTGGCAACCGTAATATTGACGGTGGCTCCCGCTTTAACCTTGCCGTCCGCCAAATAAGTGGAGTCCGCCGAAATCTGCCATATGCCGTCCAAATCGGCTGGCAAATTCAGGCTGTACTCTTTGGCGTTTTCATCAACTTTGTTTTCCAAGGTAACAACAACATTAACGCTTCGTTCAGGCATTGTGAAAGAATAAACGCCGTCCATTTCGCTGACGGCAACTGTTTTGCCTGCAACATCCGTAACTTCAACGGACTTGATAGTTTTAGTTTCTTCTATATCATTAATATTAATTTCGACAACCGTTCCCGCCGCCGCTTTTTGACGGCTTAAAACAATCTCCGCCGCCGAACTGCCGACAACGCTTGCCGTAATGTTATATTCCTCGGCATCTTGGACATCATCAATCTGCCAATACAAAATCGGATAACCGTCATTTATATTTGAATTATCTGCCCGAAAAGCGCTGCCCAAACCCTGCAAAACTTCGGCGCCTTTCAATTCGGCTTCCGTCGCCTTGGTTATATACGCCGTATCCCAGATGGCGGAATCTGCTTTATAAACATCCGCCCATAATTTATAAGCTTCATGCGTGGGGTCGGCAATGGCAATTCTGTTTTCCAGATAATAACAGCCGCTGTATTTCATCATATTATATGAAGTTATGCTGTTGCCGCCTGAAATATTACCGACTTCGTAAATCCAGTTGCTGCCATACTCCATATTTTCTGTGTTGAAATCAATTTTACCCATATTGTAGCAGTTGCTGATGGCAAGAGTACCGTCGTTTCTGCCCTCCTCACAGCCCGCAATACCGCCGACCGCCCGAATATGACCCTGCGACCAATGCTTATCATACAAATCACCTCGGTTATAACAATCGGTAATGGTTCCGCCGCCGCTTTTGCCTGCAATGCCCGCCAAGTACACCTTGCCGAAGCTGACGCCTGTGATTTTTGCCGTGTTGTAACAAGCAGCCACGTCAACATCGCCGAACTGACCGCCGATAATTCCCGCAACGTACTGATACCCCGTAACGGCTCCTTTGTTGGAACATTCCTTGATACTGCCTGAGGAATAGGTATCCGCCCTGCCCAGGATACCTGCAATATAGCCTGAGCTTCTGGTGTTGGAGGTGTTGCTCACACTGCCGGTGTTTTCACATCTTGTCAAAGCAATTTTGCCGCTTGCCTCGCCGCAGATACCGCCTATATAATTGCCTGTGCCGTAAACATCGGCCTCATTGTTCACATCAGAAATTTCACCGCCGCAGACCCCTGCCAAACCTCCGCAGAAATAGCCGCCTGCCACACTGCCCCTTACTGTCAGATTTTTAACAGCGCCGCCCGATATAAAACCAAACAAGCCGACACCGCTCTTTTCACCGCTGATTTTCAGATTATAAATAACATGACCGCCGCCGTCAAAGGTTCCTGCAAAGCCCTTGCTGTCGGCTGCCCTGAAAACAGCATTATCATTATTCACGATTACTGCAACAACACCGACAGGCATCCATTCCTGATTGTTCAAATTCAAATCGTTGTCTAAAATTACGGTTTTGCCGCAGAAATCATCCTGGACAGCCGCTGTACCGTTGACAATGGCCGCCAAACCCGCCAAATCAGCTTCGTCGGCAATATGCAGTGTTTTTTTGCCTGCCTCATACCAAGAAGTATCAACAAAACCGTCCCAGCCGTCTTCGGCAAAAGCCAAACCGCCTACAGTCAATGCGAACAGAAACGCCAAAATAAGAATACATCTTATTTTCTTTTTCATAACCGCCACCATACTCCTTATTTACTTAATTACTTATTTACTTAATTACTTATTTACTTAATTACTTATTTACTTAATTGCTTATTTACTTACAATATTATATTTTTGCTAAAATCTCCACAATCATATTACTCACAATCATATTACTATAAATAAATTTCAAAATTTAGTTTTTTACACCCTATTGTCCTCTTTCAAAATCCAAATAAAAAAATAATCGTGATAAAACCCATCGATAAGCAAACCTAATTATTATATCCACGAAAGTATAATTACTGCATTTATTATACCACACGATATATATTTTTGCAAGAAAATATTTGCAACAAAGTATATTTTTTACAGCAAAAACAACAAAAAAAATGTCCTTGTTTATGAAAATCAAGGACATTTCAAACAATACTTACTGTTTGCATATAATACATATAATATATAAATTAATATTAAATATTTTTGCCCATTTCATAGGCTTCTCTCATGGCGTCGCTGCCTTCGGCTTCGCCTTTTGCCCAAAGACCGTTGCCGTAAACAATGCCTTTTTCTTCAGCGCCGGGCAAACAGTCAATCAAGCCGCGCCAACATTCCACTGTTCTTTCCAAAGCAGGTTTGCCTGCCGCCGCCGTAACGATAAAATACATATCCTTGTTTTCAATTTTCGTATAGTCTGCATACAAGCGATCGATAAACATTTTCAGCTGGGAACAGACGGAGTAAAAATAAACCGGGGTTGCCATAACGATAACGTCAGCGGCTTTGACTTTTGCCAAAAGCTCGTTCATATCGTCCTTCTGCACGCAAACGCCGCCGCTTTTTTTGCAGGCGTCGCACGCCATGCAGGGCGCAATTTTCTTTTCACGCAGAGAAATTATTTCAACGGCATTGCCGCTTTCTTCTGCGCCCCGTTTAAATTCGGAGCATAAAATTTCGGAATTGCCGCCTTTTCTGGGGCTGGAACTGATAATCAAAACTTTTTTACTCATAACAAAATACCTCCTAAAATAATTTACAGTTTCTGCTTAAATTTGACAATCGGCATTATCTGCCGCCGACATCTTCCAAACCGTTTTTTCCGAACCGCACCGATCACCGATTGTTTGTTATTGTTTTCATAAATAAAATATCTTACTGTTATTATCATAACACCTGAAGCTGCCTTTAGGTCAATACTTTGCCAAAAAATTCTTGCGGCAATTCCATATTTTCTTTTTATCAAGCAATAAATTTTTCGATATTCTTTCAGTTTGTATATATAACCATATCGGCATAAAATAATTTTCGGTTGACGGACGGAGAAAGCGAAAAAAGACCTCTGCTTAAGCAGAGGTCTTTTTGTATGTAAATTTTAATTAATTATCAAATTAATTAAGGCAAATTCGGTAAATTAAATTATACCAAACCTTGAGCCATCATAGCGTCGGCAACTTTCTTGAAGCCTGCAATGTTAGCGCCTGCAACCAGGTTGTAACCAAGATCAAATTCTTCGCAAGCAGCTTCGGAAGCTTTAACGATGTTTTTCATGATAGCATAAAGTTTTTCGTCAACTTCTTCTGCAGACCAGCTCATTCTCATGGAGTTTTGAGCCATTTCCAATGCGGATGTTGCAACACCGCCGGCGTTAACAGCTTTGGCAGGGCAAACTACCAAGCCTTTATCCTGCAAGAATTCGAGAGCTTCGTTAGTTGTAGGCATATTAGCAACTTCAATGTAGTATTTTGTGCCGTTAGCCAAGATTTTTTCAGCATCTTCCATTTGTACTTCGTTTTGAGTAGCACAAGGCATTACCAAGTCAGCTTTAACGCCCCAAGGTTTTTCGCCGGGATGGAATTCAGCACCGAATTTGTCAGCGTAGTCTTGAGCTTTGTCACGACCGGAAGCACGCATTTCCAGTAAGTAATCGATTTTTTCGTCGGTGGAGATACCGTCTTTGTCGTATACATAGCCGTCAGGACCGGAGATTGTGAGAACTTTGCCGCCCAATTCATGCATTTTTTTGCAAACGCCCCAAGCAACGTTACCGAAGCCGGAAACTGCAACTGTTTTGCCTTGAACTGTTTCGTTGAAGTGTTTCAACATTTCAACGGTATAGTAAACTGCACCGTAACCGGTAGCTTCGGGACGGATCAAGGAACCGCCGAAAGGCAAGCCTTTACCTGTCAAAACGCCGTTTTCCCAGCAGCCTTTAATTCTCTTGTATTGACCATACAAGAAACCAACTTCACGACCGCCAACACCGATGTCACCTGCGGGAACGTCAACGTCGGGACCGATATGTCTGTAAAGTTCTGTCATGAAAGCTTGGCAGAAACGCATGATTTCAGCGTCGGATTTGCCGCGGGGGTCAAAGTCGGAACCGCCTTTACCGCCGCCGATAGGCAATGTGGTCAAGCTGTTTTTGAAGATTTGTTCGAAAGCCAAGAATTTCATGATACCGATGTAAACGGTAGGATGGAAACGAAGACCACCTTTGTAAGGTCCGATGGCGCTGCTGAATTGTACACGGAAACCACGGTTTACATGAACTTTGCCGGCATCGTCAACCCATGTTACACGGAAAACGATTTGTCTTTCAGGTTCGGTCATTCTTTCCAAAAGACCCATTTTTTCATATTCGGGATGTTTTTCAACAACTACTTCGATAGATTTGAAAACTTCTTCTACTGTTTGAATAAATTCAGGTTCACCTGCGTTGCGAGCTTTAACTTCGTCAATAACTCTTTGCATATAAGCGTTCATTAATATTTCCCTCCTAATTTTCGTATACATCGTTTTTTCATTTTGCCGAACTTAAAACGGCAATCTGTATACTTTACACCTTATATACTATAACACTTTTCCATAAAAATCAACAAAAATTTTCATGAATTATACACAGTAAATCGGATATATGGACAAAAAGCAACTTATTCCCCATAAATCAGGCTGTTTGTATATTCATTTATTCCAAAAACTCAAATTACAGCAATTTTCCACCTAATAATTATACAGTTATATACTACTAATTTACCGTTTCGCTGTATTTTAATTAAATCAAAAGAAATGTTTTTTGTATTTTTTATCCAAAATTCCTAACTACTGCCGCAAAAAACCTTGTTATAATCACTTCCGACGGCATTGTTCCGCCATGAGGAATTTTATCACCCAAAATATCTTATACATATGCAGTAAATCTCGCATAAATGCATTTTTAAACATTACCTGCCATATTTTTCGTTCAATATTGTTATATTTTTATTATGTTTTCCCCTTTGTCAAACCCAACAGTTTATTATCACAAATGCCCTATTATGATTTTTTTTACACAAAGCAATCTTTCTCCCACCCAAATTCATATTAAGATTTCCCGCAAACAGTTGCCTGCCGTCCGCCAATCCCGATTTTTCCGCCGCAATTTCGCAAATTTTACCGATAAGCGATTTAACGCAAATAATCAGCATATCAAGGGAATTTAAAAATTTTATTGAAATTTATTTAATTTTTCTTTAACATATTTTGTAAAAAAGCTATATCTTTATATTTAAGATATGTTATAATATACTTGTATATTTGTATACAATTTATTTGTGATAGTAATCATAGTTTTTGTGGTTTAAATC
>JAHZFN010000309.1 GCA_019421315.1 Peptococcaceae bacterium
TTTTCAACCTCAAAAAGTGTATTAACCCTTTTCATAAGCTCCTTTGTGCGCTTTGTGGCACCGCTTAAAAAGCTGTCGTCGCCTGTGTATTCGCGGTAGTTTTTTTGAATAAAATCGCGCACATTTATTTCTTCCTGCCATTTGCCGCCTGTAAATCCGTCCCAGTTTTTGTGAATCATTTATATTGTACCGCCTTTGCATTATACTGGTATTATAATACAATATATTGTGCTGTATGTCAATACGAAGTTCTATATTTTGTTATTATGAGTAAAAGCCCACAGATTATATTCATTCTTGGGTTTTATAATTGGCTATACAATATAATTCACAATATTTAAAGGCGCAAAAAATCCTCCCTTTAATTCGGGAGGATTTTTTGCGCCCTTGGCGTTATTTGGATTTTACTTCATCGGTTTTGTAGATGAACTTAACGCTGCCGTCGGTACCGTCGACAATTCCGGCGAATGATTTATAATTCTTGGAAACGTCAACCGTTGCCTTTACTCTGTCAACAAGGTTCTGGAGGTCGTCGCCCGCAAGACCTGTCAGCTTGCTTATGCCCTTATCGTTAAGCTGTTTTATGCCGTCGGCTAACTGCTTTGAGCCGTCAGCGAGCTTTTCTTCGCCGGGTACTAACTGTGCAGCACCGGACTTAAGCTCTGCTGCGCCGTCCTTCAGCTGCTTAGCACCTGCGTTTACCTTAGCGCTGCCGTCGGCTGCCGCTGAAACGCCTGCGGTGTAGGCAAGTACACCCTGATAAAATGTGTTGTAGCTGTCAAGCGAGGCGACAGCCGTATCAATTGCGGTTTTAACAGTGTTTTTAATTGTGGGGAGCGCCAATCCTAAGCAAGCGGTGTAAATTGTTTTTTCGTTTGTTTCATTTTTTACGCTTGCCGCATTATAGGTTGCGGCGTCGGCTGCGATTTTCTGCGCTGCCTGTCAGTTCTCGGCAGGAGTTTTACCGTTTTGCGAGCTTAAATATCCGCAAATACCGCTGATAATTTGTTCGTTGGTGGTTGCGCCGCCTGCCGTAATATTAGCGGTTATAGCTGCATTGGTAAGTATTGTTGTAAGTTCTTCCTTTGATTTGCC
>JAHZFN010000310.1:0-593 GCA_019421315.1 Peptococcaceae bacterium
TCAACTATTACCAAACGCCCAATCCTGTCTATACGAACCCATAAAAATATTTTTATCTGAAATAGGTATTTTTTGTGAATTGCTTGTTATAAAAGAATATTTGTAGTATAATAAATTAAAATAGCACTCAGTATGACGTTTGGTTGTTGGCTTACACGGTGATGTGTGATGTATAAATTAAAGTATAAAATTTGGATAGACCAGGACGGCAAGGCTTTCGGCGAAGGTCCGTACAAGCTTTTGGAAGGCATCAAAAAGACAGGCTCCCTTTCGCAGTCTGCCAAAGCCTTAAATATGTCCTATTCCCAGGCTCATAATATGATGAAAACACTCAGTCAAAAGCTGGGTTTTCCTTTGATTAACAGCAAAAGCGGCGGCCCGGGCGGCGGCAAAACAGAAATCACCCCCGAAGCCCAGAGGCTTTTGGATGCCTACGGCGAATTTTACATCGACTGCAAAAGAGCCTTGGACGAGCTTTTTTACGAGCATTTTCTGGCAAACAAAGAAGCGTTGCAGGAGAACAATCTGGTCAACGCTTTCGGCATAGGCAACCAGGGCATTGTGGCTTTTGTGGGCGGCGGCGGCAAAACCTC
>JAHZFN010000310.1:603-4107 GCA_019421315.1 Peptococcaceae bacterium
TGCCAAGGAATTGGCGAAAAAAGACAAAAAGGTTTTGGTTACAACCACAACCCACATTATGCCGCCGACTTCCGAAACGAACCATCTCTGCATTGCCGCAGATTTGGAAAAAGCTGTGTCAACTCTGAAAAAGAAGCTGAAAAACGGTCAGATTTTTACAGTCGGCACAGGCTACAAAGGCGAAAAAATGGTGGGAATCGACCCGCAGTGGGTGGACAGGCTTGCCAACTATGTGGACTACATATTGGTTGAAGCGGACGGCGCCAGACGCAAACCTTTCAAAGCGCCCGCCGAACACGAACCCGTCATCCCGCGGGCAGCAACAACTGTTGTTTCCGTGGTGGGAATCGACGCCCTGGGCAAAGAGCTGACAGAGGAAAACGTTTTCCGCAGTGAGCTTATCAGCGAACTTTCAAAAACAGCAGTCGGTGCCGAAATACAAGTCGGCACAATCGCCTCCGTTGTGGTTTCGCCTTTGGGAAGCCGCAAAAGCATTCCCGACCATGCGCACTGGGTAGTCTGTTTGAACAAAGTGGATAATTTGGAGCTTTTGCAGTCGGCAGATATGGTTGCCAAATATATTTTGGCAAAACAGCCTTTTGTTCCCGTTATTGCAACAAGCACAATCAATGAGAATATAATAATGGGTAGGTGGCAGAATTAATGATTCTCGCAGCAGTTTTGGCGGCAGGAACTTCCAGCCGCATGGGCAAAAACAAACTGACTTTGCCTTGGGGCAAAAGAACAGTTTTGGAATCGACAATGCGCATTGTCGACAGCTATGCTTTCGACAAAAAAATGGTTGTTTTGGGACACGAACGCCATTTTTGGTTTGATAAATGGGAAAAACAAATGGAAACCATGGGCTTCGACTGGGATGTTGTGGAAAACCCCCTCTACGCCCAAGGTCAAGGCACAACCGTTGCCAAAGTGGCAGAGCATTTATGCCTGAATTTTGCGCTGCGCGATTATGACGGCGTCATGTTCTTCTTGGGCGACCAGCCGCTTTTGGACGAAGAAACCATCTGCCTGCTGGTGGAAACCTGGGAAAACGACAAGGAAAAAATCGTTGTTCCCACTTTCAACGGAAAAAGAGGCAACCCTACCATATTTCCGAAATGGACATTTAAAGAACTGATGAAATTAAACGGCGACGAAGGTCCCAGAGCCATGATCGAAAACAATCCCGACCGAGTAACCTTTATCGAGGTTGAAGACAGAGGCGTTGCAGTGGATTTGGACACGGAAGAAGCATATCAAAGAGAATTTGAAAAATACGGAAAATGAGCTTGAAGCAAGCTGTATTATTGAGAAAAATTAATTTCGAGGGTAAGATTAGGAGGTTTTTGGTATGCTTGTATTAATCAAAGGTGCAGGCGACCTTGCCAGCGGTGTGGCAGTGCGGCTGCATCGGGCAGGCATGAAAATTATTATGACGGATATTCCCGAACCGACGGTGATCAGACGAACTGTTTCTTTCGCCCAGGCCGTTTACGACGGTGAAACCACGGTTGAGGATATTCAAGGGAAAAAAGTGGAAAATGCACAGGAGGCGCTGGCAGTAATCGAAACAGGAAAAATCCCCGTAATCATCGACCCTGCCTGCAACATTCTGCGTGAGCTTAAATTCGACGCTGTGGTTGACGCAATTTTGGCAAAGAAAAATGTCAACACAAAAATTACCGACGGACCAATAGTTGTCGCCTTGGGACCCGGATTTGAAGCAGGCGTTGACTGTCATGCGGTGATTGAAACTCAAAGAGGACACAATTTGGCAAGAGTTCTGCTTTCCGGCAAGCCGGCCCCCGATACCGGTATTCCCGGTATGATCGGCGGCTATGCCAAAGAAAGAGTTATCAAATCGCCTGCGGACGGCATTTTCGTTACCACCGCCAAAATCGGCGACATTGTGGCGGTTGACGACAGCATCGGCTATATCGAAACTGCGGAAAAAGCCCACGTTCCCGTCAAAACGGTTATTCCGGGGGTTCTGCGTGGTATTCTTTACGACAGGCTGCCTGTTTTCGCAGGCATGAAAATTGCCGACGTTGATCCAAGACCCGTTTATGACCATTGTTTTTCCTGCTCCGACAAGGCAAGAGCCATCGGCGGCGGCGTTTTGGAAGCGATACTGCATTTTGCCACATTAAACAACGATCATTTTTATAATTGCAAATAAATTAAACAACAAAAACAGCAGCGGATTTGTGCAAAACTATCCGCTGCTGTTTTTGTTTTGATAACTCACCTGCACTCTTGCTTTTCTTTGCATTTAATAAATTGCAGCCAACTGCCGTCTGCGCAGCAAACATTTTTATATTATACTAAATACTAAATACTATACTAAAGATACTAAAGGATATGCAAAATCGGAAAAAGCTGTGATAAAACTAAGAATTTACCGTAAAATCCATTGAGAAAACAATAGGGCGGTGTTATCATATTTACATCGACAAAAAAGAAAAAAAGTATTGAGAAAACATTGAATATTAAATTGAAATATTATAGGAAAATAAAAAAAATGCGGGAGATCAAAATGACAAAAAAAAATGAAATGTTCGGACTGACAATGGTTTTCATAGGTGCAATTTTATGGAGCACATTGTCCCTTTTTGTCAAAATAGTTAATATAGACGCTTATCTTTTTACAGCTCTGCGGTATGTCATAGCCTCCGTTTTTTTGATGCCCTTCGCTTTCAAAGGCGGTATACCCTTTAACCGAGATATGGTAATGTTCGTAATATCATATGTGCTTTTGGGCATAACATTGGTGTTCTCCATTATGTACACAGCCAATGCCATAGCCATCGGTATGCAGTTTACAGCTCCCCTGTGGGTTTTTGTTTACGACTACTGCCGTGGTCAAAGGCTTGCAAAGAAAAACCTGCTGCCCCTTGCCATGATTCTGATAGGATTGCTGATTTTTATGCTGATCCCCGGCAAAGGCGTAACCTGGTACGGCAATCTTCTGGCGCTGTTTTCAGGCATACTTTTCGGTCTTTTGACAATTTTTTCGGCAAGAGTGCAAACAGATAACCCTATCGGCATGACGGGTATTGCTAACTTGGTGGGAGCCGTTGCCATGCTCGCCTGCTATTTTGCCCTGGGAGGCAGCTTGGCAAGCTTTGATAATATAGACGCTTGGCAATGGGCGGGAGTTCTGTTCATCGGCATTTTCCAAACAGCGGGCGGCTTCACGCTGTTCAATATCGGTCTGAAATATGCCGACACTCAAAAGGCATCCGTCATTTCCACCATGGAGCTGGTGGGCAGTGTTTTTTTCGTCGCCGTTTTTCTGCGAGAATACCCCGATGTTTACAGTATACTCGGTTCATTGCTGAGTATCGCAGGCATTGTCGGACAATTTATTTTGGCAGCTTTCAATTCTATTGTTTGTGATTCCGATTTGATTTTTCTGATATCGGATACTAATTCAATCAGCTCTTCGGTTTGCATAAGCACTCTCCTTAATGTTACTGGTTATATTATACTTGTTTTTGTCAA